>JBJHBX010000548.1:0-2501 GCA_050485725.1 Gemmatimonadales bacterium
CCTTCGTCCGCGAGATCCTGTCCCGCTGGGATCCGCACCTGGTGGTGGACGGCCACGACGGGGGATCGGCACAGTACGGCGGGGTGCGTCCCTACCACGTGCTCTACCAGGGGCCCGGACTGGCGGGGGCCGACCCGGCACTCCAGGCGCTGGCCGACGAGCTCCTCCTTCCCCGGATGGAGGGGGAGCTGGCGGGTGCCGGATACCGGTCGTTCTACTGGTCGCGGGGCGACGGGACCCGGTGGCTCGTCGGGGGAAGCGCGCCCCGGATGGGGCGGAACTACGGCGGGCTCACGAACCGCCCGACGATCCTCCTCGAGGTCGCGGACTGGGCCGGCTTCGAGGCCGGGGTCGAGGCGGCGCTCGTGGCGCTCCGGAGCCTGGTGCGCGCGGCGGCGGAGGAGGGGGAGCGGATCGTGGCCACGGTGCAGGGGGCCCGCACCGGGACGACGCACCTCGGGGGCGTGCCCGAGGGGCGGATCCCGGTCGAGGAGACGATGGAGCCTTCCCCCACCCCCGGGAGCTGGCAGTTCGAGCACCCGGAGCGCCCCGGCACCCTGGTCGAGGTGACGGAGGGCGTGCTGATGAAGGTGCCCGTGGGAACGCGCTTCCGCGACCGACCCTGGGCCTACCTGCTTCCGCCGGGGGCCACCGACGCCGTCGAGCTCCTGCTTCGCCACGGGATCCAGGTCGAGCGCGTGGCGGAGCCGGTGCAGGTCACCGTGCACCGGTACGTGGCGGGGGAGATCGCGTGGACCGAGGGCGACAACGGAAACCGGGCCGCACCCCGGATCACCGTGGCCGCGGAGGAGGAGGCCGAGCCTGACCTTGCCGCGGGAAGCTGGCTCGTGCGCACCGGTCAGCCCCTGGGTCGCCTGGTGGCGCACCTGCTCGAGCCCGAGACCGGCGACGGCGTCTTCCACTGGGGGCGCATGAACGCGCTCCTGGCCGCCGGGGCCGCCGCCGCGGCCGCGGGCGACGGGCCCTTCTTCCTTCCGGTGATGCGGATCATGGCGCCGGCACCCATCGAGACGCGGCTCGTGACCCGGTAGCAGGGCGGCCAGGCGGCGGCCCACCGCGGCCGCGCTGGCGCGCCCACCCCACCAGCCGTACCGTGCATCGAGCACCCGCACCCCCTGCCCCCGCGCGGGCCGGGACCCCGTGCGCGCCCGGCGTGGCGGCCGGCGCGGGAAACCATCGATCCAGCCCGGGAGGCCCGATGCGTCGCATCCCCCATCCCTCGCGCGGGTTCCTGACCCCGCGAAGCGCGCTCCTGCCGGTGGGCGTGCTCCTGGCCCTCGGGGCCGGAGCGCTGATCCTGGCCGGTCCCGGCGCGCCTGCGCCCGCCGCCTCCGAGACACCTGACGCCCCGCAGCAGGATCCGCTGGCGCAACCCTTCGTGGGGATCACGACCGATTCGACGGTCGTTCCGGGGCTCTTTCCGATCCGCTCCACCGGCGTCTCGACGGAGCCGGTGCGGCGCGCGGCGGACCACTTCCTGGGGGTGCTCACCCCGGAGCAGCGCGAGATCACGACCTTCGCCGTCGACGACATCCAGTGGCGGCGCTGGAGCAACGTGAGCCGGTTCGAGCGGCACGGAGTGTCGTTCGACGAGATGACCGCCGCACAGCGGACCGCCGCCTTCGACATGGTGCGGGCGGCCATGAGCGCCCGCGGGTTCCAGCAGACCCGCGACATCATGCGGCTGAACGGCTACCTGGCCGAGGTGCTCGACCGCTGGGAGGTCTATGGCGAGTACCTGTACTGGATCACGGTGATGGGCGAGCCCCACCCCACCGAGCCCTGGGGATGGCAGCTCGAGGGACATCACCTGCTCGTGACGTACTTCGTGCTCGGCGACCAGGTGGTCATGACGCCGACCTTCATGGGCTCGGAGCCGGTCATTGCCGAGAGTGGGCGGTATGCCGGGGCCGAGGTGCTCCAGGAGGAGCAGGCGCTGGGGTACCGGATGATGGCCTCGCTCACGCCGGAGCAGCGCGAGAAGGCGCACCTGGGGGGCGAGAAGACCGGGAACAACGCGCTGGCGCAGGCCTTTCGTGACAACCTGGTGCTGGACTACGCCGGGATCCGGGGGGCGGAGCTCGATGCGGGGCAGCGGACCGGGCTGCTGGAGCTGATCGGGATCTACGTGGGGAACATGGCCGAGGGGCACGCGCGGGTGCGGATGGACGAGGTCGAGGCGCACCTCGATGACACCTGGTTCGCCTGGCTGGGCGAGGTGGACCCCGACGGCGTCTTCTACTACCGGGTGCACAGCCCGGTCATCCTGATCGAGTTCGACCACCAGCTACCGGTGGCGCTGCCCGGCGAGCGGGTCCCGAACCGGCGCCACATCCACAGCGTGGTGCGGACGCCGAACGGGGGCGATTACGGGAAGGACCTGCTCAGGCAGCACTACGAGGCGCACGCCCACGACGGGAGCGACGGGCACCACCATCACTGAGCCGGCGGGTCAGGCGGATCAGCGCGGGGTCAGCGTC
>JBJHBX010000549.1:0-2500 GCA_050485725.1 Gemmatimonadales bacterium
CGCCCCCTCCGCGAGACTCCGCCACTCGCCGAGGACCCCGACGTCGCCGCGGAACGCCTCGCCGCTGCCCAGCACGGCGTCGTCACCCTGGTGCAGCTGCGAGCGCTGGGGTTCTCGTCCAAGATGGTCCAGCTCCGGGTTCGAAAAGGACGCTTCGCGACGTTGCATCGTGGGGTGTACCGTGTCGGACTCGCCAACCACCCCTGGCAGGCCGAAATGGCCGCCGTCCTTGCGTGCGGGGCCGACGCGGTCCTCAGTCACCGGTCCGCGGCCGTCCTCTGGGGCCTCCTTCCGGCCCTGAAAGGCGAGGGTGTCCACCCCCAGGTGACCGCGCCCGAGACGCGACGGGGCAGGACCCTCCGGGGGGTCGTGATGCACCGGGCCCGCGCCCTTCTCCCGGAAGACCGGGCCGTGCGGGAGGGAATTCCGGTGACGGCCCCCGCCCGCACGCTGATGGACCTGGCCCGAATGGCGCCCCGGAGCCCGGCAAGCCCGGTTCGGCCACGCACCCGAAATCCCGCAACCGGGAAGGACGGAGGCCAGCCCCCGAAAACGACCCGCCGCGCATCCGCTGCGAGGAGCCGCCCACCCCCCCTCGCCACCCACGAACTCGAGCAGGCTGTGGCCCGGGCGGGGCGCGAAGGGCTCGTCGACCTGGCCGAGCTCCGCTCCCGCCTCGATTCCCGGAGGGGTCGCCACGGGACGCTGCTCCTTCTGGAGCTTCTTGATGCCGAGGGCGGGCCCGCCTTCACGCGATCCGAGGCGGAGCGCCGCCTGCTCGAGCTGATCCGCAGGGCCGATCTCCCGCGGCCGCTGACCAACGCCAGGGTCGGCCGCTTCGAACTCGACTTCTTCTGGCGGCGCCTCAAGCTTGCCGTGGAGGTCGACGGCTACGCCTTCCATGGGCCGCGCGAGCGCTTCGAGGCCGATCGCGCCCGCGATGCGGAGCTGGCGGCCGCGGGGGTCCAGGTGCTGAGGGTTACCTGGCGGCAGATCCGGGAGAGCCCGGAGATCGTGCTGGTCAGGCTCGCCCAGGCGCTCGGCCAGGCCGCGCGGCGGTCGCGGGAGGGTTGACCGCCGGGTCGTGACCAGGCGGCGCGGCAGGTGGAAGGACGGTCGCCCGAAGGCGGATCGGCAGCTCGCGGGCGGCTTGCGAACGCGCTGCGGCGCGGCGCATGGAAGGGCGACCGCCCGGGGGCTGATCGGCGGCTCGTGCGCGACCCTGGAGGACGGCCTGGAGGCGGATCGGCGCGTGCGCGGCCCTGGGGCGCGGCCGGCCGCCTGACCGGCGCATGGAAGGGCGACCGCCGGCGGACTGATCGGGGGCCCGGGAGCAGGCCGAGCTCCCCGCGACCCGGCGCGGTCAGTCCTCCAGCAGCTCCGGTCCGGTGGGGGGGGCGGCAAGCGGTCCGCCTTCCGCGCCTCCGCGGAGCCTTGGGGGCCCGCCTTGGGCCCCCCCACCCCCGGATTCGCCGGTACCCCCGCCACCCCCGCCACCCCGCCCCCCCTCCATCTCGGGCGCGATCCCCGCGGCCCCTGCCATGCCCACGATGCCGGGCACGTTCAGCGAGTCCGCGAGCCCCGACGGCACCACCATCAGCGAACCCCGCTTCACGATGCTCTCGTACAGCATGTTCATGGCGCGCAGGTTCATGGCGGCGGGGTTGTCGCGGTAGAGGTCGGCGGCCTCCACGAACTTGTGGGCGATCTCGGTCTCGGCGGTGCCGAGAATGATCCGCGCCTGCCGCTCCCGCTCGGCCTGGGCCTGCCGCGACATGGCGTCCTCGAGCGCCTGCGGGATACTGACGTCGCGGATCTCCACCGACTGCACCTGGATTCCCCAGTCGTGCATCTTCCGGTCGAGGGTCTCGCGCAGCGTGGCCCCGAGCTCCTTCCGGGACTGGATCAGCTCGGCCAGGTCGTGCTTCCCGATGGTGTCACGAAGCGCGGTCTGGGCGGCCAGGATCACCGCCTGGCGGTAGTCCTGCACCTCGAGCGCCGCACGCTCCGCATCGTAGACCACCCAGAAGGCAATGGCGTCCACGTCCACGGGCACCGTGTCGCGGGTCAGGCAGGACTCGGCGCCGAAGGCCGTGGTCCGGATCCGCTGGTCGATGTGGTAGCCGACGCGGTCCAGGATCGGGATCAGCGTGTAGAACCCCGGCCCCCGGAGCCCCTGGTAGCGACCCATCCGAAGCACCACAGCCTTCTCCCACTGGTCCGTGTACTTGATGGCCGACCCCACGAAGAGGGCGAGCGCCCCGCCCACGGCGCCGGCCACGGCCACCGGAAGCCCGGCCAGGAAGATCGGGATCCCGGCCACGGCCCCCGCAGTGATCCCGGCGACCCCGGCGAGCACCGGGTAGCGGCCCTCGGTCGGGCTCGAGGGCGTCGGGGGCGACGCCGGTGAGCCGCTCCGGCGGTTCCGCGCGATGGTGGCTGGCATGTGCGACATGGGACCTCGGCGTTGGAAGATGGCGGCGGTGGTCCAGCGTGATCG
>JBJHBX010000550.1:0-2499 GCA_050485725.1 Gemmatimonadales bacterium
CAGGACGCCCGGGCGGATCGGAAAGGGGGCGACCAGGCGCTCGAACCGGTGCGTGGCGGAGCCTCCGACCGCGTCTCCGGTCTCGAGGCTGAACTGGCCGTCGAGGCTCCGGCGCGCCGACTGGCGGATCCCGTCCTGGCCGTCGATTTCCTCGCCCCGCAGGTTCAGGCTGAGCTGCCGGGCCCAGTCGCTCTGCTGGAACCGGGGGGTGAAGCTCAGCTCGCCTCCCCAGCGGACCTGGTCGGGCCGTCGCACGAAGCCCATCGCGGGAAGGAAGTCGCGGCCGATGTTCGTGTAGCCCACGGCCATGCCATAGGTGGCGTTTCTGAGGCGGAGCGTGGCGGATCCCGCTCCGAGGCCGCCTGCAGGGCCCCTGCCGCCCGAATCTCCCGACGCCCCGGCGTTCGCGCGAAGCGCCGGATCGCCGAGCCGCGCCGCCCACCCCTCGAGGCTGCTGCTTCCCAGGAAGCGGAACTGCGCGTCGACCCCCAGCGCCCGGCTCTGCATCCCCCCTCCCTCAAGGTTCGTGAAGAGGCCGCCCACCGTGGTCCGGGTCCCCAGGTCCGCCCTGAGGCGAGCCACCGCGTGGTTCGCGCCGCTCCGGTCCCCGTCGTCGCCGGTCTGCAGGTTCAGGAGGCCGAGGCTCACCCGCCCGACCTGCCCCGTCAGGCGTCCACCGCCCAGCACCGGGTTCTCGAGGCCGATGCGCCGGGAGAAGAAGAGCTGGGTCTGGCCCGGGTCCCCGAAGGCAAAGAGGCGGGCCCGCTCGAGGAAGAACTCGCGCTTCTCCGGGAAGAAGAGCGAGAAGCGGTCCAGGTTCACCTGGACGTTGTCGGCCTCCACCTGCGCAAAGTCGGTATTCAGGGTCAGGTCGAGGGTGAGCGACGAGGTCAGGCTGTACTTCACGTCGAGCCCGACGTCGGCCACGCGGGTCGTCGGTGCGCCGATGCCCGTCTTCTGGCCGCCCGCCAGGGCAAAGGGCTTGACCTGCAGGTTGCGGCCCGGGGTGACCCCCTCGAGCCCCGCGAGCGTCCCGTACTGCGAGGCCTGCGCGTAGCGCCCCCGGTAGGTGGCGGGCATGTGGGGCCAGAACACCGTTTCGTTCTTCCGACGGATCGAGCGGAAGAAGAGGAGCCCCATTTCGAGGACATCTTCCCGGGGAAAGCGGATCGTGGTGAAGGGAATGGCCACCTCGAGCGTCCATCCCTCGGGGGTGATCCGCGTCTCGCTCAGGAAGACGCCGTCCCAGCTCCAGTCCTCCATCTCGATGGACTCGTCGGTGAAGATCGCATCGTCCTGGGTTCCGAGGGCGTTGACCTCGAAGATGTAGCCGTTCCGACGGTCGTTGAAGGTGTCGAGGCCGATGACGATGTGGTCGTCGAGCCCGATGTTGCCGCCGCGGTGGAGCGTCTGGGCCAGGATGCCCGCGGGCTCCGAGTCGAAGAGGGTGAACCCGAAGTAGAGGTAGTCGTCGTCGTACGCGATCCGCACCTCGGTCCGCTCCGAGGGGAAGGCCCCGTCGAGGGGCTCCCGCTGGACGAAGGTGGAAACGGGCTCGAGGGTGGCCCAGAAGGGCTCGTCGAGGATGCCGTCGATGACCGGGGGGGTCTGGATCCGGGTGGCCACCGCCCGCGCCGAGGGGCCACGGGGGGGCGACGGAACGAGCCGGTCGCCGGGGTTCTCGTCTGCGGCGGGGGAGGGGCCGCCGACGGGTGGCGAGGCCTGCCCAATCGCTTCGGCCGGGCCGGAGAGCGCGCAGGCGAGCATGAGAATCGAAAGAAGGAGCGCGCGGCTCGCCAGGGCGCCGCATGCCCGGGGACCCCGCACCCGTATCAACCCGCGCACGACCATTCCGACACCGTTCCCTGGAGGAGGGTACCCGGGGAAGGTCGGCGTCGGCCGGCCGGTTCCCGCGTGCAGAAGCTGGGGGCCGAAGGGGCAGGCGTCCAGAGGGAGTGCCCCGGAAGGTTGTGCGGAACGAGCTCGGGGGGAATGTTGGGGAGGGGCGCCGGGTCGCGTGGGCTACAGCCCGAGCGGTATGAACGAAGGCGCGTCGGCCCGGCTGCGAGCCGGGTTGGTGACGAACGGGAGGCGCGAATGAGGAGAGCAGCTTCTTGCCTGGCGCTCGGCGGCCTGGCCCTGGCAGCGGTCGGTGCGGCCCCGGCGCATCTCCCGGAGGCGCAGGTCGACCGGGAGGTGGTCGGCGTCCTGGTCGACGCCGCATCGGGGGTCCCCGTGGAAGGTGCGCAGGTCGTGCTGCGGCAGACGCGCCTGGGCACGCGGAGCGCCCACGACGGCAGCTTCGGGATCGTCGGGCGACCGCCGCCGGGATGGGCGGGCGAGATCGAGGTCCGGCATCCCTGCTTCCACACGGTCAGGGTCGAGGTCGAACCGGGGGGGCTCGAAGATCCCCTCGTCATCGGCCTCCCCTTCCGGATGCCCCGTTCACCCGACGGGACCCCGCTCACGGATCATTGCCGCGCCTACGGACCGAACGCC
>JBJHBX010000551.1:0-2495 GCA_050485725.1 Gemmatimonadales bacterium
CGCTCCGATCCCGATCAGGCCCGAGGCGCGCGCGGCCGTTCCAAGGGCACGATCATGGGTGGCCATGACGATCGAATCGTCGCGGGTGTCCCGCCAGAGGAGGGCCGTTGCGAGGTGGATCGCACCTAGGGTCCCGAGCGGGGTGGGAAAAGGCTGCGATGCCCGCTGCAGCACGGCCCGCCCCACCTCGACCACCTCCACCGCTTCGAGGAGCCGATAGACGGCGGCCCGACGCTCCGCGAGTTCCTCCGGCGAAAGGTGCCCCGCGAGCGAGAGCCGGTCCAGGGTCCGAAGACACTCGACCTCGGTGATGGCGCTCGCGACCGCCGTCGCGATCCGATCCCACTCCGCGAGCCGGTCGGGCTCGCCAAGAACGAGCCGGAGGACGACCGAGGCGTCGAGATAGGCGATCATCGCGAGGACTGGCGTTCCTCGAGAAGCGCGGAGAGGCTGTCCACCGGACGCCCCAGGGGCTCCGGGAGCACGACCTCCTTCAGTTCCCGCCGTGGTCGGCGTACCGTCAGGATCGCGTCCGCTTCGACGTACGGCACGAGGCGCGCCACAGGTGTGTCCCGGTCGTATACCGCGACGGGATGTCCTCGCCGCACATCTCTCAGATAGGCGCTGAGTCGGGCCTTGAGCTCAGCCACCCCTGCCCTCGTCTCCTTCGTCATGACCATATGATAGTCATATCTGGACATGTCGGGAAAGGCCCTGCCGTGGAGCCTGGCCTGTTCCCGCAGCATGGCCATGGTCATCTCGGGTCGGCTACCTCGAGCTTCGAGACCTACGAGCGCTCCGCTCGCTCACTGAACAGCCGGAGGTACGCATCGAACAGAGCCTCCAGCAGACTGAGTGCCGACGACGCCCGCCGTCCGAGGTTCTCGCTGATCCTGGCGCGCATCGCTTCACGCAGCGCCACGATTTCACGGGCGGTCGTGGTAGCCTCGGAAGACACCTCGGCGATCCCTTCGAGGAAGAACACCGGCCAACCCTCGCAGTCTCCCCACCCTTCCATTTCCGTCCAGGAACGGGTGGATCGTCTCGAAGAAGGCGTGAGCGAGACCCACGCGTAGCAGTGGCGGAAGACTCGTTCCGGCATGCAGGAAGGTCCCCACGCGCCGGAGTCCGTACCGGAGCGCCGACACGTTGCTCGCTCGAGAGGGTGGGCGAGACCGGCCAGGTCCAGGTCCTCAGCAGCCTGCGCAGCGGGGATCCTGTTTGAACCGTGTCAAGAAATAAGGTTGGGGCCTGTACCTTATGTCAGGGATATCTTCCCATAAGGACACCTCTTCGAAGAGCAATGGAGCCCCCTGGGGGAACCCGGCACGGGCACGGGGGTGGCCCGGGGCGGCGCCGCATCCGATCTTCGGAACCGCGGTCCCCATGAACGGCCACCTCCTCCCCGCCCCGCTCACGCCGCCATGCCCCGGAACTCGTCCCCGCCCGCGCCCCCGCCCCCGCCCGCGCCCGCGTCGCCACCCGCGCCCTCACCCGCACCCCGCCTCCCCCGCTTCCTCGTCCTGCTCGCCCTCGTGGGACTCGCGCCGGCCTGCACCCCGGGCGACGGCGCATCGGCCCCTGAGGGCGCCCGCTCGATCCTCTTCAGCATCGACGCGCTGAACGAGGCGATCGTCCGCGCCACGCTGACCCCCGACGAGGCCCCGAACCTCTACCGGCTCTTCGACGAGGGAATGTGCGCTGAACACGCGGTGAGCCACTTCCCCTCGGTCACGGCATCGAGCCACGCCACCCTCTGGACCGGCGCGTACGGCGACGTCCACGGGGTGACCTCGAACACCATGCCCCGCATCCCCCGGGACACCCACACGATCCTCGAGACCTGGAACGGCTTCCACTACCAGACCCTCGCCGCCGAGCCGCTCTGGATCACCGCCGGCAGGCTAGGGGTGCCGGTGGCGGGCCATCACGTGACCCAGGCCCCGGGTGTGCCGGGCCACCCCGCGATCCGGGGGGCGCGCACGCCGGAGCAGGAGGCCATGCGCGCCGAGGCGGAACGGATCCTGGCCCGCACCGACCTGAACGTGATGAACGGCTACAACGAGCGCCCGGTCCAGCAGCGCGCGATCCGGGCGGCCGATGTGCGCTGGACCGACGGCACCGGCTGGACCGGACCCGAGGGGCTCCACTCGCACCTCCCTCCCCGCACCTTCGAGCTCGAAATGGGCTCCCTCGGCACGCTGCACGGTGCCCTCGTGGCGCTCGGGGGCGAGGTCGACGCAGCCGAGGCCGCCTACGACGCCCTTCTTCTTTCGGGGGATGCGACGGGTTCGGACGCAGTCACGGCCCGACTTGCGCCCCCCGAATTCGAGCCCCTCGATACGGGTCGGGCGCTGGCGCGTCACTTTTCGGATCCCCTTCCGGTGGCCGCCCCGGGAGGGCGCGCCTGGATCCCGGTGCGCCTGTTCGAGGTCGAGCCCGACGGGTCCGACTTCCTTCTCTACCAGCCGCCGATCCACGTGGTCGAGGGGAGC
>JBJHBX010000552.1:0-2481 GCA_050485725.1 Gemmatimonadales bacterium
GATGCGGTGTCGGAGCCGCCGCGACCGGGCGAGGCCCCCGTGGCGGCGTGGGTCGAATCCGGCATGCTGACGCTTCAGCTCCCCAAGGCGGCGGGAGGGAGTGACGCACCCGAGGCGCTCGTTCCCACCGGCGATCTCCGGCTCCTCGGCCGCCACAACGTGATGAACGCCCTGGCCGCGGCCCTCGCGGCCCGGATCACCGGCGCCGACCTTCGAGGCATTCGCGAGGGGCTCCGGTCCTTCCGCCCCCTCCCGCACCGCATGGAAGGCGTGGCCGACCGGAACGGCGTCCTCTGGATCAACGACTCGAAGGCCACGAACGTGGCCGCCGCCGTCGGCGCCCTCGAGAGCCTGGACCGCCCGGTCATCGCCCTCCTCGGCGGCAAGGACAAGGGCGAGGACTTCCGTCCCCTGGCGGCCCCCCTGCGCCGGCACGCCCGGGCCGTCCTCCTCTTCGGAGCCGCAGCGGCGCGCCTCCACGACGAACTGACCGCGGTCACGGTCGTGGGAGAGGTCGACGGAGCGCCCCCGGTGGAACGGGTCGACGGCGGGCTCGAGGCCGCGGTGTCGAGGGCGGCAGAGCTGGCCCGGCCCGGCGACGCGGTGCTCCTCTCTCCCGCCTGCTCCTCCTTCGACGCCTTCCGGGACTTCGGCGAACGCGGGGACCGGTTCCGCACGCTGGCCGCCGCCGCATCGCGCGGCACACGCGGAAAGGGGGGCAGATGAGCCGCGCCCACGTCGACATCGCCCCCCGGGTGCGCCCCACCCTCCCCGAAACGGGGCTGGCCCGGGGGTGGGAGCCCGCCGTCCTTCTCGCGGTCACCCTCGTCGTGCTCGGCTTCGGCCTCGTGAACCTCTACTCCGCGTCGGCCTTTCTCGCCCAGCGCCAGGCCCTTCCGGACCACTTCTACGTGCTCCGCCAGGCCGCCGGTGGCGCGGTGGGGCTCGTGGGGCTCGCCGTTGCGGCCCGGGTACCCTACACCTGGTGGCGGTCCATGGCGTGGCCGCTGATGGCCGCCGTCTTCATCGCCCTTCTCCTCGTCATTCTTCCCTTCACGACGGCCATCGCTCCCGAGATCAACGGCGCCCGGCGCTGGCTCACGGTGGGGATCACGATCCAGCCCTCGGAGATCGCAAAGCTCGCGATCCTGGTCTGGACCGCGCACATGGCGGTGCGGAAGCGGGACCGGTTCCGGAGCCTCTCCCAGGGGCTCCTCCCCTTCTTCGTGGTCTGGGGGTTCCTGATCCTTCCGATCCTCCTCCAGCCCGACCTCTCCACGGCCTTCGTGGTGGGGACGCTGGGGATGCTCGTCCTCTTCACGGCCGGCGCCCGGATCGGCCACTTCCTCTTCCTGGGGATCCTCCTGCTCCCGGTGGCGTGGCTCCAGCTCTCGCGCGGCTTCCGGGCGGAGCGACTCCGCTCCTTCGGTGACCTCGAGGGCACGGCGAGCGCCGCCGGCTACCAGGTCCGCCAGTCGCTGATCGCCCTGGGCTCCGGGGGCGCCACCGGGGTCGGCTTCGGGGAAGGCCGCCAGAAGTTCGGCTTCCTCCCCGAGCCCCACAACGACTTCATCTTCAGCATGATCGGCGAGGAATGGGGCTTCCTCGGGACCTCGGGCGTGATTCTCGCGTACCTGGCCCTCGTCGTGGTCGGCTTCCGCGTGGCGCGGGCGGCGCCGGACCTCTTCGGCCAGCTCCTGGCCGTGGGCATCACGAGCTACCTGGCGCTCCACGCCGTGCTCCACATGGCCGTGGGGCTGGGGGTGATTCCCACCACCGGGCTTCCGCTGCCCCTGGTCTCGTACGGGCGCTCGAACCTGCTCGTGACCCTCGTTTCGCTGGGGATCCTGATCTCGATTGCCCGAGGCGACCCGCGCGCCCGGCGCGACGACGAGCCCAGGCGGGCGGAGGTGGCCCGTGTCTGAGGTGATCCGCGTGGTGTTCTCGGGGGGCGGCACGGGGGGGCATCTCTACCCGGCACTTGCGCTGGCCCGGGCGCTCGAGGCGCGCCGGCCCGATGTCGAGAGCTTCTTCGTGGGAGCCGAGCGCGGCATCGAGGCGCGGGTGCTCCCCGAACGCGGGCTCCCTCACCTGCTCCTGCCGGTGGAGGGCTTCCGCCGAGGGGGCGGGCCCGGAGCCCTGGCCTCGAACGCCCGGGTCGTCCGGGCGCTCCTCGTGGGTCTCGCGCGGCTCGGGCAGCGGATGCGGGAGATGCGCCCCGCCCTGGTGGTCGTCACCGGGGGATACGCGGGCGGACCGGCCGGGATCATGGCCGCCCTTCTCGGCATCCCCATGGTGCTGCAGGAGCAGAACTCGGTGCCGGGCGTGACGATCCGCATGCTCTCGCTCCGCGCCCGCCAGGTGCACCTGGCCTTCCCCGAGGCCCGGGACCGCCTTCCCGCGCCCGCACGACGGCGCGCCCGGGTCAGCGGGAACCCCGTTCGCCCCCCCGAGGCGGTGGATCGCTCGCGGGCGTCGGCG
>JBJHBX010000553.1:0-2481 GCA_050485725.1 Gemmatimonadales bacterium
GCAGGGAGGACGCGAGCAGCGCCCGCACGCGGGTGGGGTGTCCGGTCCGACCCGCCGTGAGGAGGGCGAGTGCCTCCTGGTCGAGCTGGGCGGCCGAGGCCACCATCCGGTCGGCGGCCTGGCTCCGTGCGCTCCCGGCGGGGAGCCGCTCCGCCTCGGCCAGCTCCTGGTCGAGCCGGGTGGCGAGCGCGGGATCAAGCGCGTTCGCCCTCACGAGCTGGTCCAGGTAGGAGCGCGTGACCGCGAAGCTCACCGGCCAGACGAAGCGCGGCTGGTGCTGCGCGTTGAACTGCTCCAGCCGGACGGAGCGCGCGGCCTCGATCTCGTTCTCGGACAGGTACTCCGAGGGGAGGAGCCGGAGGACGTCGAGCCCGCGGGCCATCTCCGATCCGTAGATGTACCCGTTGTACCAGTAGGACGACCACTGGCCGCCCCCGCCGCCCCCGGTCGTGCTGATCGGACCGCGGTCGAAGAAGGCGATCTCGACCGGGTTGCGGGTATCGGTGAAGTCGAAGACCGAGATCCCGCCCTGGTACCAGGCCTGCACCTTGATGTCGCGCCCCGGGACGGGGATCAGCGAGCCGTTGTGCGCGACGCAGTTCTCGTGCTCGGTCTGGGGGACGGGGAGCTTGTAGTAGCTGGCCAGCCGCATTTCGCCGTCGACGATGTCGAAGATCGCATTCGCGCCCCAGGTGGGCGGGTCGGTCGCCCGGCAGCGCGGCGCGCCGCCGCCCCCCCACTCGTCGGTGAAGAGGATCGAGGTTCCGTCGTTGTTGAACGTGGCGGAGTGCCAGTAGGCGAAGTTGGGGTCGACCACGTCGTGGATCCGACGCGGGTTCGTCACGTCGGTGATGTCGTAGAGGATCCCGTTCCCGGAGCAGGCGCCCCCGGCCAGCCCGATCTCCGGGTAGGTGGTGATGTCATGGCAGGCGGCGGTCCGCGAGCTCCGCTGCGTCCCGATCCCGTGGTCCCCGCCCGGCCAGAGCCCCGCGATGTCACCGGTGACCGGGTCGGCGAAGACGCGCGGCTCGTTCACGATCCGGGCGTCCTGCGGGCGATCGAGCGGGACCTCGATGACCTCGATCTGGAAGAGCGAGGTGTTCGGGTCCTCGTTCGGGTCGGCTCCGGAGCAACCCGGGAGCTCCTCGGCGGGGCGCGGTGCGCTCGTCCCCGAGACGTACACGTAGACCCGAGTGGGGTCGGCGGGGTCGTGCGAGAGCGAGTGCGTGTGCGAACCCCGGCACGTCTGCACCGCCGCAACCTGCAGGGGGTTCGTGACATCGGTGATGTCGAAGATGCGGACCCCGCGGAAGCGCTCGGCGCTGACCGGATCCTCGACCCCCTCGTCCCCGCAGTCGAGCCGCCCGCTCGTGGCCTGCACGGACTTGAAGAGAAGGTTCCCGTGCACCGAGAGGTCTCCCTGGTTCCCCGGGCAGAGGACGGAGGAGGCCAGGACGGGGTTCGTCGGGTCGGTGATGTCGTAGATGTTGAACCCGTTGTAGTTCCCGACAAAGACGTGGTTGCCGGAGAAGGCGAGGTCCGAGTTGGTCGAGAAGCCCTCCGGCCGGGGGCGGTTCACGACGAGCTCCATGTGGCGCGCGGCCTGGCCGGCGTCATGAAGTCCCGGCGAGAGCCCGATGCGGGGGTCGCTCGGATCCCAGTCCCAGAGCCGATCCGGGTCGTCCGGAAGGGCGGGGGGGGTGGCCTGGGCGGCGGCGTCGGCGAGCTGCCCGGGGGTCGGCTGACCCGGGAGCGCGGTGGGGGAGGGCGCCGGGGCCGGGGCGTCGCTCGAACCGGAGGCGCAACCGGCCAGGAGGAGGGCGCCGAGGAGCGGGAGGGGTCCCCACGCCGGGAGAATGAGGGAGCGTTCGGTCTTCATGATGTCGGGCCTCGCGGAGGAGAAGGAGATCAGCGTCCAGGGGAAAGCCGGGCCGTCAGCATGCGTTGCATGCGGGCGATCTCGATGCGTTGGTCCGCCTCGACGTGCGAGGCGAACTGGAAGACCTCGTCCTCCTGCCCCGCCCCGGGGCTGTCGAAGAGGTCGGCGACCATGACGAGGGCGCCTTCGTGGTGCTGGATCATGGCGGCCAGGAAGAGGATGTCGAACTCTGCTCCGCGCGCGGCGGCCAGGTGCTCCATCTGGGCGGGGGTGAGCATCCCGGCCATGGTGTGCGTTCCGGCGTGGTCGGCGGTGTGGTCCGCGGTGTGGTCCGCGACGGTGTGGTCGGCGCCATGATGGTCCGCGCCATGAGGGGCGTGCCCATGGTCGGCGGGCTCCGGCACCGCCTCCCCGCGCTCCTCGAGCCAGGTTCGGGCGATCCGGATCTCGTCCTCCTGCGAGACGAGGATCCGGCGCCCCAGGAGGAGGAGCTCGGGGTTCTCCGTGCGTCCCTCGATGAGCCCGCTCATCTCGAGCGCCTGGTAGTGGTGGACGACCATGTCCTGCATGAAGCGGACATCGGCGGCCGTGTGGGGGTGGGG
>JBJHBX010000554.1:0-2473 GCA_050485725.1 Gemmatimonadales bacterium
GGCTCCGCGACGCCGCGCTGGCACCCCTCCTCGCCCTCGTGGTCCGCGAGGTCCCGGGGTATCGCTACGAGTGGCTCCTGGCGCACGAGGCGGCCTTCCGGATCCTCGAGGAGCGACCGGAGCACCTCCTTCCGTCCGAGGCCGAGGACTGGGTGGACTACCTTCGTGACGAACTGTCGGCCAGCGCCGCCGCGCTCGGCCTGGACCGCCTCGCGGACCCGCTCGGGGGGGTCGCCGGCTTCGGGGTGCGCTGGGGCGACGTGAACGAGGCGCGCATCCGCCACCCCTTCTCGTCGGCGCAGCCCGCGCTGGCCCGCTTCCTCGACCTGCCCGGCGATCCCCTCGACGGGTGGCCCGGCGCGATCCGCGCGCAGCAGCCGGGGTACGGCCAGAGCCTCCGCTTCGTCGGGCGCCCGGGCCGATCCGAGACGGCCCTCCTCGACCTGCCCGGCGGCCAGAGCGGGCATCCGCTGTCGCGGTGGTACGCGGCCGGCCATTCCGCGTGGGTGGAGGGCACAGGGCTTCCCCTGGCCGCCGGCCCCGCCGAGCACACCCTGACCCTTCTTCCACGGGAACCCTGACCATGAGCCTTGCCACGCGCCCGGGCCGCGACGAGTTCGCCGCAGGCTACGCGCCCTACCTGGCCCCGATCGTCGACCCGGTGGCCCGCCTGGAAGCGCAGGCCGCCGAACTCGCCGACCAGCTTTCGGGGCTCGACGAAGCCGCCGAGCGGAGGCGCTACGCCCCGGGAAAGTGGAGCGTGCGGGAGGTGGTCGCGCACCTGGTCGACGTGGAGCGGGTCATGGCCTACCGGCTGCTCCGCGCGTCCAGGGGGGACGAGAGCCCCCTTCCCGGCTTCGACGAGAACGCCTGGATCGCGGCCGGCGGCCACGACGATCGGCCGCTGGCGGAGCACCTGGCCGAGTTCGCCGCCGCCCGGGGGAACACGCTGGCGCTGGTCCGCGGTCTGCCCCCGGAAGCCTTCGATCGGCGGGTCGTCGCGAACGGATCTCCGGTGTCGGGACGCGCCCTCGTCTGGATCATGGCGGGGCACGTCGACCACCACGCCGGGATCCTCCGGGACCGCTACGGGGTGGGCGCATGAGTGACGCGAGGCCGGACCCCGGTGCGGGCGACCCTGCCCGCCCCGCCGACGAGGGACCCCGGCCTCCCCGGGCACCCATCCATCCCGGACGCGGCGCCGCAGGCGACCCTGCCCGTCCACCCGACGAGGGCGTCCGGACGAAGCCCCTGGCCATCGCGATCCTGGTCTGCGCCGCGATCGTGGTCCTGACGACCATGCTCGCACCCGGCGAGGCGGCCTTCTGGCAGCGCGAGCTCGTACGCCCCGAGGCCCGGCTTCCCGACCTCGTGATCGTCGTGCTCGAGCTGCTCCGCATCGCGGGGCTCGCGGTGTTCGCCGTCGTGCTCTACCGGGCGCAGGTCCACCTCCACGACCCCGCGCGCATCGCCGTGCTGACCCTCCTCGTGGGCGCCATGCTCCTCCAGGCGACCTGGAACCCGATCATGGCCAGGCTCGAGAGCCTGTCGGCGGGGGCGGCGGCCGCGGGGATCCTTGCCGGGGCCATGGTGACGCTGGTCGTGGTGCTGCTCCGCCGGGACCGGCTCTCGGCGGCACTCCTCGTGCCCTACGCCCTCATCGCGATCCAGGACTTCCGGTGGGCACGCGAGCTCATCCGGCTGAACCCGGGGGCATGATTCCCCCGGGCCCCTGCGTCGCTCCGGGCCCCCGCCCGCTCCCGGGCCCCGGCGTCTCCCCGGACCTCCGCCCCCGCGTCCTCCCGGGCCGGCGCCTCTTCGTCGGCCTCCGCGCCCGTTGAGGAGCGCGCGACTCCTCGGTGCCGTGGCGCTCGGAGGCGCCATCGGCACGCTCCTCCGTGCCGGAGGCCTGCTTGCCTTCGGACCGGCCCCGGGCGGATTCCCCTGGGTGACGCTGGCCGAGAATCTCCTGGGCGCTCTCCTCCTCGGGTGGGTCACCGGGATCGTGCTCCGCCGCCGCCCCGACGACCGCGCCCTCCATCTCTTCGTGGGCGCCGGCATTCTCGGCTCCTTCACCACCTTTTCGGCGCTGGCGGTGGATGCGGTCCTCCTGGGGCCCGCCGCCGGTGCCGGCTACCTGGGTCTCTCGCTGGCCGGAGGGCTCATGGCGGCGGGGACAGGCGTCGCGCTGGGCCGGGCCGGGGCCCGGGGCGGCGGCGGTCAGGGCGGCCAGGCGGTGGCCCGATGACCGCCCTGGGGCAGGAACTGGGCGCGGCGGCCGACACGGCGAGCCAGGTCCTCGGTGCCGCGGGCGACACGGCAGGACAGGCCCTCGGCGCGGCCGCCGGCACCGCAAGCCAGGCCCTCGGCGCGACCGCCGAGGTCACGGGGCCCGAGGCGCTCCTGCTCGTTCTTGCCCTCGCCGGCGCCGGGGCGCTGGGGGCCGTGGCTCGCGTTCTCGTGGGGGCGGGCG
>JBJHBX010000555.1:0-2469 GCA_050485725.1 Gemmatimonadales bacterium
CCTCGGCGCTCCCCTGCACCTGGTCGTAGTCCACCTGCCCCAGCCGGTAGTGTTCCTGCTGGAGCCCCAGCCGCTCCTCGGCCAGCTCCACCCGCCGCTCCTGCAGCCGGAGGGTCCGATACTGGCTCTCCAGCTCCACCAGGAGGGAACGGACCTCCTCCTCGACCGAGAACCGCGTGGCGCGGAGCGACTCCTCGGCGTTCCGAATCTCCAGGTCGGTGCGGCGGGCGGAGCTCTGGCGGTTGAACCAGGTGCCCAGGTCGGGAAAGGAGAGGGTCAGGCTGATCCGGCGACTCCACTCCCCGTCCGGGAGGGGTTGGAGGAACCCGTCCCCCGACTCGCGCGAGAACTCCTGCCGGTCGGTGCTCGCCGTGACCCCCAGGGTGGGGAGCCACTGTGCCCGCTGGGTGGGGACGATCCCCTCCTGCTCCCTGAGGGCGTAGGTGGCCTGGCGGATCCGGGGGGAGGTGGCGAGCGCGGCCTCGACCAGGGCCTCCTCGTCGAGGCTGGCGGGGTCGAAGAGGCGCAGCGGCTCGGGCTCGAGCTCGATCTCGCCCAGGGTCGGGTCACCGATCCGATGGCGGAGCTGGAGGAGGGTCGTGCGGAGGCCGGCCCGGCTCCGCTCCAGCTCGTCCTGCTGGCTCACGAGGTCGAGCTCCGCCTCGAGGAGGGCGACCCGGTCCGCCTGCGCCAGCCGGAAGCGGGCCTCGGTCCACTCCAGGTGCAGCCGGCGGACCTCGAGGAGCTCCTCCTCGAGCGTGCGGGCGGCCAGCCGTTCCTGCGCATCGAGGAAGTCCAGGCGGATGTCGAGCGCCAGCTCCCGGGACCCCTCGTCCACCTGGCGCACCCGGTTCTCGGCTCGGATCCGGTCCGCCCGCCGGGCGAGCAGGTCCTGGAAGTCCAACTGGAAGAGGAGCGCCGCACGCTGCGTCGAGCTGGCCGACTGGACCATGCGGAAGTCCGGGTTCGCGACCGGGTCCCCGAAGATGTCCTGGGCCGTCGCGGTCCGGTTCCACTGCATGTTGGTGCTCAGGAGCGATAGCTGCGGCTGCGGAAGGAAGGAGAGCCAGAACTCCCGGTTCTCGATCGCGTTCAGCTCCAGGCTGTTCACCCCCTGGCGATGCGAGGGGTTGTGGGCCTGGGCCCTCCGGATCGCCTCCTCCAGGGTGAGCGGGGTGGCGGGGTCCGGATCCTGCGCAGCGGCGGGGAGGGCGGGGGAGGCTGTGTGGAGCCCCGCCAGAAGGAGGGCGAGGCGTGCGGCCCGGTTCATCGGCCCGGCCTCCCCCCCGCCAGGAAGACGTCGTCGACGAGCCGCACCGCGGTGTCGTGCGCCAGGTAGTGGTGACCGTCGACCAGGACCACCTCCCCCGGCGTCGGGGCGGGGGTCTCGTCCGTCGACACCAGCTCGACCCAGCGATCGTTCCGGCGTCCGGTCGTCACGTAGCGCCACTCCGCCAGCCCCTCCCCCTGCGGATTCGCGTTCCGGAGCATGAAGACCATCTCGCGGCGGGGGTTCCCCCCGCTCGAACGCTCGAGGATCGCCTCGCGCGGGATCAGGATCCGGTCCGGGAGCGCCTCCGCGTCGAGGGTCGCCTGGGCGAACATCCCCGGGAGGATCCGCCCACCCGGGTTCGAAAGCGTCAGCGTCACCCGCCCCGTCCCCGACTCGGGATCCACCAGCGGGTTCACCGACTCGATCCGGGCGTCGAAGCTCTCGCCCGGGAGGGCAGAGAAGCGCACGCGGGCACTCCGTCCCGCGGAGAGGCCCGTGAGCCCCGACTCGAGGACGCCCACCTGGATCCGGATCGGGTCGAGCTGCACCAGGGTCAGGACCTCGGCTCCGATCCCCAGGTACTCGCCCTCGACCGCCCGGAGGTCGGCCACCCGACCCGCGAAGGGTGCCGTGACGCGCGTGAGCTCCATCTCGAGCTCCGCCCGACGGAGCCGCGACTCGGCCCCGACCAGCCCCACCTGCAGCCGCAAGTTCCGCTCGCGCTCGTCCCGGAGCTCGGGGTCGTCGATCGGACCCCCTGCCAGCATGCGGGCCTCCAACTGATTCCGTCGATCCACGAGATCCGCCTCGGCCTCGCGCAGCTCCATCGCGGCCTCGAGGGTGTCGAGCTGGAGGAGGAGCTGCCCCGCCTCGACCCGGTCGTTCTCGCGCACCGGCACCGCTTCCACGATCCCCGCCCGGCGGGTCGCGAGCGTGCTCCGGCGGGTGGCCTCGGCCGTACCCGAGCCGGGGACCTGGATCCATAGGGTGTCGCGGACCACCTCGAATCCCTGCACCGGCTGAGCGCCGAGGAAGGCGTCCGCGGCCGCCGACACCTGCACGCCCTCGGTGGAGGGGAGGGATGCGCCCGACGCGCTCCCTCCCGTTCCCTCGGACTCGCCGAGGAGCCTCCACGCGACCGCGCTCCCCACGACCAGGAAGATCAGGAGGACGGTCAGCAGACTGAGGGTGCCGCG
>JBJHBX010000556.1:0-2469 GCA_050485725.1 Gemmatimonadales bacterium
GCCGGAAGGCATCCGGAGCTCCGGTCCGCGAACGCTTCGAGATCGCGGATCGCCTCGACGACCCTCGCGGAGGCCCAGGCGTGTCCCGCCGACGAGGGGTGGTAGTCCTGCGGCAGGAGGTAGATTTCCTCCGGCGCGAGCCCGTCTTCGCGCAGCGCCTCGTGAAGGTCCAGCGTGGCGATGCCGAGGGATCGGGCGGTCTCGAGGGCCCAGCCGAAGTCCTCACCGGGCAGTTCGGTCGCCGCGGACTCCGGAGACGGGAATGCGACGAAGAGGAATCCAGCGCCTCGAGCCTCCAGCTCCGCGGAGAGGGATGCCAGGCGCTCCCGGTACTCCGGTCTCGCCGCCGGCCAGGACCTGGCCCATGGAGGGCCCATGTCACCGGGTTCCTCCGGATCTGCGCCTGCCCTGCGGGCGCCCCACCGCTGCCTGGGCACGAGGGTGGCCCGCATCGTCATGCGCCAGAGCGCGGAGCTTCGCATGGCCGGGTAGACGAGGGAGAGGGGAAAACGGGACTTCAGGCGCCGGTTGATGGCCAGCTGATCCCAGATGCGGACGTGGAGGAGTTCGAAGAGATCGTTCTCGTAGAAGACCAGCACGACGACGCTCGGATCCAGAGCCATGCCGCGGATCGCCTGGTGCCCTTCCCCGAGGATGGTGAAGCCGGGGAACCCCCCATTCAGGGTTCGCGCACCCTCGCATGACACGGCCAGGGCCCGCTCGACCTGCGCCGGAAGGGTTTCGTCGTCCTGAACATGCTGCCCGAAGGTGAAGGAGTCCCCCACGAAGAGAACCCGGAACTCGCCCGGCGGCCGGGCGCGCTCCACGGCGCGGGTGCCACGATACCCGAGCGAGTCGACGGTCACGCGGTAGGGAAACGGCCCGTCGGGTTCCGCGAGCACCGATTGACCGGGCACGAGGAGGCCGGGGATTCGCTCGAAGAGCCGCTCATCCACCGTGGCCAGCCCACGGACCGGGGCCCAGCCGGTCATGCGGAGGAAGCCCTCGGCACCAAGCAGCGCCCCGGTGACCGAAAGGACCAGGAGCAGGCCCCGGGGAACCCAGCGGCGCATCACCCTCTCCAGGGAGCCGGAGCGGGGCCGGCTCGTCGCCCGTTTCGCCTCGGTCGCCAATCGGGGGCCGGGCGAGAACGCGGGAACGATACGGTCACGAAGAGGCCGCTACAAGAGCGAAGCGTGGGCCGGATCGGCCTCGCGGCCGAAACCGTACGGAGGGGGTGGGATGTGCTGCGCTTCGCTCCGCAGATCCCTCACCCCCGCGACTCTGCGGGGGCCTCGCGGCCACGAACGTACGGAGGGGGTGGGATGTGCTGCGCTTCGCTCCGCAGATCCCTCACCCCCGCGACCCTGCGGGGGCCTCGCGGCCGAAACCGTACGGAGGGGGTGGGATGTGCTGCGCTTCGCTCCGCAGATCCCTCACCCCCGCGACCCTGCGGGGGCCTCGCGGCCACGAACGTACGGAGGGGGTGGGATTCGAACCCACAAGTCCTTTCGGACGCCGGTTTTCAAGGGGGTTCAGGCGCTTTGCTGTTCATGTGCGTTGGGTACGGTTAAGCGCGGCCCCTTATGGGTTTACCGGTCTCCCCTCTCCTCGTTGAGTGCGGCCGAGTTCGGCACGTTTGGCACGTTTGGCGCACTCCTGGCACACCACCCTTTAGGAGTACACCCATGCCCGAGGAACCGAAGACGTCGACTGCGCGCGCGGAACTGGACTCCATCCGGGGGGCCATCAGGTCCGTCGAGACTACGCTCCACCACCACACCCTCCTCGTCGCCGACGGGTGGCCTGTGGAGCTCAGCATCGCCGGCCGGAAAGTGATCAAGGGGTGCCACGGGATCCTGGTAGACCAGCTCGAGCTCCTCGAGGACCTGATCGGAAGGATTCCGGGGGCGGAGGTGGAGTGGAGCGAGGCCGCGCACGTTCGGCGCTACGCCCGCCTCGCGGCCCTGGCGCTCTTCTCCACGGTCCAGGAGGCTGACTCCGGCGTAGACGTGCCGGAGACCCTCGCCCTCGCCGTCGAGACGCTCGACGACGCCCGGGACCGTCCTTGGGTCCGCACGTCCTCAGCGGTGCCGGCCAATGCGTGAGGTGGTCCTCGACGTCATGCGGGCGTTTCCCGGGCGCCGCATCGTTCCCGGCGACGTGTTCGTGATCGACTTCGATGAGCCGGAGTGGCCGGTTGCGGAAGTCCGGTACCACAGTCCTGACGCGATCGCCTGGCTCGGCCGTCACGCGGACCTGCTGCGCTGCCGCGAGTTGGTTTGCGTGCGGTGTCCCTTCGGCGGTGCCTGCAAGAGGTCTCGGCCCGGGAAGCAACCAACTGGTTCCGTCATCCGGCTTCTGCGCTGAACCTTCAACTTGAATCCAGGAGCGCCCATGAACATGCGTCGTGACCCAATGGAAGGCCTGACCTTGAAGGGTTTCGAGCGCCTGGCCGAGGCCGTGGAC
>JBJHBX010000557.1:0-2467 GCA_050485725.1 Gemmatimonadales bacterium
AACCATCCTCTCAGGCGATACGAAGGAGGTTTCAATGTCACGAAGCAGGGGTGATCTCTCCTTCCGGACGGAACTGCTGGAGGATCCGGACCCGCGCGACCCGGACCTTCACGCGCATCCTCGCCGCCGCAAAGCATGCAAGTCGGCACTGAGGCGTTCGGCCAGGCAGTACCCCACGGCCCCCGCTCCAGCGATGATGACGCGTATCTCGCTCCCTCTCCCGTCCAGATCACCTCGTCGACGGCGGGCTCTCTGGCGCCTCCCCCGCCTCCACGCATCCCGCCAATCTCAGGCTCTTCGATCCGGATTTCCCATGGCAGGCGTACCGCCGACGGCGTGGCTCGACGCCGAGGTGGGTGCGGGATCAGGGGCGGTCGACGAAGAGCTCGGGGAGAATCTTCCCCGCCGGACCCCGGAGACAGTGGGCCGCGTGCCGCGAAAGGGGGGTGGACTCGGGATTCACCTCGACCAGGACTCCTCCCGCGCGGAGGGTGGCCACCGGCACCGACGCTGCCGGATGCACGAGCGCCGAGGTCCCCGCCACGATGCAGAGTTCCGCCCGGGTCGCCGCGTCGAAGGCGGCCTCGAGGGCGGCCTCGGGGAGCATCTCGCCGAACCAGACCACCGCGGGGCGAAGGAGGGCGCCGCACCCGGGTTCCGGACAGCGCGGCAGGGTCTCCTCCGAGGTGGCGTCTACCGCGCGGGGATCCACGGCCTGCCAGCGGCAGGTGCCGACGGGCGCCGAGCAGCGGAGCTCCAGGATGGAGCCGTGCAGCTCGTGGATGCGGGGGTGCGGCACGGGCTCGCCGAGGGCCGCCGAGGCCCGCTGGTGCAGCCCGTCGACATTCTGCGTGACCAGGGTCAGATCGGGACGGTCGCGGAGCCCGCGGGCCACCGCGACGTGCCCTGGGTTCGGAGCGCAGCCGGCGATGGCGCGGCGCCGGAGGTCGTACCACTCCCAGACGAGCCGCGGGTCGCGCCGGAAGGCTTCGGGGGTCGCGAGTTCCTCGGCGCGGTAGCGGCCCCAGAGGCCGTCGGCGCCCCGGAAGGTAGGTACGCCGGACTCGGCGCTGACCCCGGCGCCGGTCACGATCACGACGCCGCGGGCCCCGGCCACGAGGCGCCGGGCTTCCGCGATCAGATCTCCCACACCTGGCCGGGCCGGAGCGCCTGGAACCGCGAGGGTGCCACGCGCTGCGCCTCGAGGGCGGCGTCCAGGTCGTCGCGGGGCTGGAGGATCCACTCGTCGGTGAGCTGGAAGGTGCCCCAGTGGTGGCCGAGGGCCACCTCGGCGCCGCTGGCCAGGAAGGCGCGGACCGCCTCGTCGGGGTTCATGTGCTGGCCCTGCATGAACCAGCGCGGTTCGTAGGCGCCGATGGGGAGGAGCGCGGCGCGAAGCCCGGGGTGTCGGGCGGCGACGGCACGGAAGGTCTCGCCAGCGGTCCCGAAGCCCGAGTCGCCGACGAAGTAGACGGATCCGGCGGGGGTGTCGAGGACGAAGGCACCCCAGAGGGCGTGCCGCCGGTCGGCGAAGCCGCGGGCGGACCAGTGAACCGCGGGCTCGAGGTGGACGCGGAAGCCTTGTCCCAGGTCGAGGGATTCGTGCCAGTCGAGGGTGTCGACGGCCAGGACGCCGTTCCGGCCCTGCAGGATCGTGTCGTTTCCGAGCGGGGTCACGTAGCGGGGGCGATGGGCCGCGTGGAGTGCCTCGAGGGTCGGCAGGTCCAGGTGGTCGTAGTGGTTGTGGGTGACGAGGACCAGGTCAATGGGAGGGAGCTCCTGGAAGTCGATTCCGGGGCGGTTCACCCGCTGCGGCCCCGCGAACCGGACCGGGCTCGCGCGGTCGGACCAGATCGGGTCGAGGAGGATGTTCCGCCCGCCTGCCTGCACGAGGAAGCTCGCGTGCCCCACCAGGGTGATGCGGATCGTGCGTCCGTCGACGCGCCGCGGCGGGCGGTCGCGGTAGGGGCTCGGATCCCGGTCGGGCCAGCGCTCGCGCTGACCCGAAAGCTGCCACCGGAGAAGGTCCGGAAACCCCCGTGGCTCGGGCCCCCCCGGGTTCCGGAAGCGCACGCCGTCGAAGTGGGCGCGCTCCGGGCCCTGGTAGTAGCGGTTTCCGCTGAAGTGCCGGTAGGTAAGCCCTCCGGCCACGGCCATCCCGCCGGCGAGGACGAGGTTCCCGAGGAGATCCCTTCGATTCATCGATGCCTGCCGTCTTCCTTGCCTTGCTCGTGACCCGCGGTCCGCCGGCGCCCACGCCGGGGTGGCCGGAGGCCGCGCGCGGAAGAGCCCACTCCAAGAATGCCGGGGCTGGGACTCGAACCCAGATGCCTTTTCAGGCGGGGGATTTTAAGTCCCCTGCGTCTACCGTTTCGCCACCCCGGCGAGCTGCTGCAGCGGGGAGCGCGGAACCGCCCCGCGACCGTCAACTGGTCACGGGCTCCGCAGCTCCCGCGCCTCCATCCTC
>JBJHBX010000558.1:0-2463 GCA_050485725.1 Gemmatimonadales bacterium
TATCCGCTCGAGGACGTCTTCGACCCCACCGGCGCGGGCGATGCCTTCGCCGGGGGCTTCCTGGGCTACCTGGCCGGAAATGGCGAGCTCTCCCCGCGGGCGCTCCGGAACGCCCTCGTGCACGGCTCGGTCCTCGGCTCCTTCGCGGTCGAGGACTTCAGCGTGGGGCGCATGACCCGGGTCACCCGCGACGAGATCGCGGAGCGGGTCCGGACCTTCCGCGCCATGACGACCTTCGAACTGCTCCCGGTGGCAGCTCCCTCCGACCCGAACCCGGTTTCCCGATGACCGACGCCTCCGCCGATCCCGCACGGGGCCCCGGCCTCGACTACCGCGCCGCCGGCGTGGACCTGGACCGGGCCGAGCGCGACAAGGAGGGGCTGAAGGACCTCCTCGCCTCGACCCGTGACGCCCGGACCCTGTCGTCGCTGGGGCTCTTCGGAGGGCTGTACGCGGTCCCCGACGACGTGCCGCAGCCGGTGCTGGTGTCATCGGCCGACGGGGTGGGGACGAAGCTGGTGGTGGCGTTCCAGTCGGATGTGCACCATACGGTTGGGCAGTGCCTGGTAAACCACTGCGTTAACGATATCCTCGTCCAGGGAGCGACGCCGCTCTTCTTCCTGGACTACCTGGCGACCGGGGTCGTCGAGGAGGGGGTCGTGAACGACGTGGTCCGCGGCATCGCGCTGGCCTGCCGCGAGAACGGGTGCGCGCTGGTCGGGGGTGAGACGGCCCAGATGCCGGACTTCTACGACGAGGGCGAGTACGACCTCGCGGGCTTCATCGTGGGAATCGTCTCGAGGGATGCGATCCTCGACGGATCGAAGGTGCGCACAGGCGACCGAATTCTCGCGCTTCCCTCGTCGGGACTCCACACGAACGGCTACACGCTGGCCCGGAAGATCCTCTTCGACCGCGCCGGGCTCGGCATCGACGACCCGTACCCGGGGCTCGGCGACGAGACGGTGGCCCAGGCGCTCCTCCGGGTGCACCGGAGCTACCTGCCGCAGCTCCGTCCGCACCTGGAGGGGGGCCGGATCCGGGCCATGGCCCACATCACCGGGGGCGGGATCCCCGGAAACCTGCCCCGCTCACTTCCCGAGGGCCTCGGTGCCGAGATCCGCACCGCGAGCTGGGAGGTCCCTGCGCTCTTCCGGACCCTGTCGGAGCTGGGTGGGGTCGAAGAAGGCGAAATGTACCGCGTCTTCAACATGGGAGTCGGGATGCTCGTCGTGGTCGCTCCGGACGATGCCGAGGGTATGCTTTCCGCGCTGCAGCAGGCGGGGGAGGATGCGTGGGAGGCGGGCGTCGTGGTCGAGGGCGGGGGCGTGCGCCTTGCGTGATCGACCGGCGGCGCCGGGGCGCGGACCGGGGGTCGGACCCGGGAGCGGACTGAGGCGCGGACCCCGGCGCGGTCAGGGGCGCAGTCCGGGGCGCCGTCCGGCGCGGGTGCCCGCGTTGGCGGGCGGGGTGGCCCTCGCCCTCCTGCTCGGCGTGGCGGAAGCGCGCCCGCTCGGGGCCCAGCAGGCTCCCGCGAGCGTCGGGGCCGCGGAGCAGGGACCACGCCACCTGGTGGCTCCAGGCCCGGAAGGCTTCCTCGCCATGGCCCTGGCCGAAGCCCGCCTCGTCGACGCCCACCGGCTCCACGGCACGATGGGGCTCCTGGCCGGCGCCGGGGGGCCCGTGCCCGCCTCCCCCTCGACCGCCGGACGGCGCCCCGACGGGTCGATCCGGTGGGTGCTGGACGCCGGCCTTGGCGTGGTCCGGGGGAATGTCCCGGCCACGACGGCCGCCGAGCGCGAGGAGGGAGGTCCCCGTGATCTCCTGGTCGCACCCCGCATCTCGGCGGCGGCCGGCGTGTTCGAGGGGTTCAGCCGGGGGACGTCGGCCCGGGGAATCGGGGCGCTGGACCTCGTGGCCGAGGCCCGGTGGCTCCCGGTGCCCACGCCGTCAAGGGTCGACGGGGGCACCCTCGCGTGGGGGGTCGGGGCCCGGGTCGGGGTCGTTCGCGAATCCTTCACCGTGCCGGCGGTCACCCTGGTGGCCATGCATCGGAGCGTGGGTGCGCTTGCGGCCCGCGGCCCCGCCGTGAGCGTCGTCCTCCCTTCCGACGAGCCTCCCGGGACGGGCGAGGGCGTACCCCGGGTAGCGGTGAGCGACGTGGCGTTATCGCCCCGGGTCACCTCGCTCCGGGGCGTCGTGGGGAAGGATCTGCTCACGGTCGGCCTCTCGGGCGGGGTCCAGCGGGACTGGATTCGGGGGGATGCCGAGACCCGGGTGGGTTTCGGGAGCGGCAACGATCCGTCGGTGCTGGACGGAACCGATGTGTACCGTTGGTCCCAGCCCATGCCCGTGGACCGTACCACGCTCTTCGTGGGCGCGAACCGGACCTGGACGGTGGCGCAGGTGGCCGCCGAGTTCGGGTGGTCCCCCCGACCGGCGGAGCCGCACCGTCCGCTGCAG
>JBJHBX010000559.1:0-2461 GCA_050485725.1 Gemmatimonadales bacterium
CGGGGTCGCGGAAGCGCTCGAGCATGCGCTCGTTCCCGCCCTCCTGGGCCCAGCGGGGGACGAGGGCCGCCGAAAGCCCGGTGGCCGAAGCGGTGTACGCGTACTGGTCGGCGAAGATCTCGAGCCCCTCGTCGCGCGCCCGCTCGATGCGCCGGACCACCGCGGTCGAGTATCCCCAGACCCGGGGGCCGAGCGCCTTCACGTGGGTCACGATGGCACGCGCCCCCGAGCCCCGGGCCACCTCGATGACCTCGTCCACCGCCGCCACGAGCCCGATGCTGTAGTCCGACTCGTCGCGGATGTGGCTCGTGTAGACGCCCCCGAACCCTGCGGCGACCCTTGCCAGCTCGACGAGCTCGGAAGTGGGCGCGAAGCTCCCGGGGGCATAGAAGGGGCCCGACGACAGCCCGAAGGCACCCGCCTCCATGCCCGCGCGGACCAGGGCGCGCATCCGGTCGAGCTCCTCGGCGGTGGCGGCCCGGTCCTCCATGCCGATCACCTCGCCCCGGACCGAGCCGTGGGGCACGAGGAGCGCGGCGTTCACCCCCAGCCCGTCGGCCTCGAGCTCGGCCCGCTGCGCCACGAGGTCCACGGGGCCGCCCCCGTCGGGGTTCAGGAAGACGGTGGTGATCCCCTGCATGAGCTGCGGGATCGCGGCGGAGCGCTCGGGATCGGCCAGGCCGTCGGCCGTGTGGGTGTGGACGTCGATGAATCCCGGCGCCACGTACAGCCCGCGCGCGTCGAGCTCCACCTGGCCCCGCCAGCCATCGAGCCGCCCCACGGCCACGATCCGGTCCCCGCGAACGGCGACGTCGGCGAGCACCCAGGGATTCCCGGTGCCATCGAGCACCCGTCCGTTGCGGAGAACGAGGTCGGCGCGCTCGGGCTCCCGCGCGCCCGCGGTTTCCTGCGCCGGCAGCGATGCCGAGGCCGGCGCGGAGCCGAGGAGGAGGGCGACCGCGAGGATCGAGACGCGCCCCCGGAAGGGGCGCCGCCGGGTCGCTGCAACGCAGGTTCGGGGCATGGGAGAACCGCTTCGAGGGTGGATGCGTGGGGATCGGGGGGAGCGCCCGGCATGGTACGTGTGCGCCCCTCTCCGATCAAGGCGGGTCCAGGCGCGGTGCGGCGGAGGTGGCGCGGAGGCTGCGCGGAGGCGGCGCGGCTCCGGTCGGAGTCCGGCCCAGGCCGCCCTCAGCCCACCCAGCTCCAGCCGTCTCCGTGGTGCCGGGTCGGCAGGGCTTCCGGGTGCAGGATCTCGGCGAGAATCTCGAGCGACTCCACGAGCCTCGGCCCCGGCCGGTTGAAGTACCGGTTCCCGTCGACCACCGCGACCCTTCCCTCGCGCACCGCCCGCAGCCCGCACCACCCCGGAAGGGCCTCGAGGGTGTCCACCTCGCGGCGGGCCCGCTCGAGCCCGAAGCCGCAGGGCATGAGGACCACCACGTCCGGATCCGCCTCCGCCATCGCATCCCACGGGAGCACCGGCGAGTGCTCCCCCGCCTCGCCCAGCAGGCTTCGCCCCCCGGCCCGCTCCACGAGCTCGGGCACCCAGTTCCCGGCGGGCATGAGGGGCGCGTACCACTCGATGGTGAGCACCCCCGGGCGCCCCTTCGCAACGTGCCCGCGCACGGCGTCCGTCACCCTCCGCATCCTCTCTTCGAGCGATGCGCGCAGGGCCCGGCCACGCTCCGGCACGCCGAGGGCCGCGGCCACCCGTTCCACCGAGTCGAGGACCTCGCGCACCGTGGTCGGCGAGACCGAGACGATGGTCGGAGGCGGATCAAGAAGTGCGCAGGCCGCCTCCTCGATCGCCGAAAGCGGAACCGCGCAGACCTCGCACTGGTCCTGGGTCAGGATCACCTCGGGGGCCGCTGCCCGGAGCCGCCCGGCATCGACGCGGAAGACACCGAGCCCCTCCTCGAGGAGCGCCTTGAGCTGGGTGTCGATCCCCGCGCTCGTGCCCGGCGGGGCCTTCCGCGGCTCGGTGGCGAAGGGGAGCGCCTCCACCCCGGGCGGGTGGTCGCACTCGTGGGACCGGAGCACCTGGTGCTCGCCGAGCCCCAGGGCCCAGACGATCTCGGTGGTGCTCGGCAGGAGCGACGCGATGCGGGGAGCCCGACCGGCGGCGGTGCCCGTGTTCGCGGCCTCAGTCACGGGCGTAGCGCTCCTGCGCCTCGCGGATCACCTGGAGCGCCGAGTCCAGCGGCTCCCATCCCTCGACCTTCACCTCCTTCCGCTCCAGGTCCTTGTAGATCGAGAAGAAGTGCTCGATCTCGCGGAGCAGGTGCGCCGGCACGTCGTCGAGGCTCCGGACCCCGTTCCAGTGCGGGTCGTGGATCGGCACGCACAGGATCTTTTCGTCGGGTCCCTTCTCGTCGGCCATCCGGAAGAGCCCGACGGGCGCCGCCTCGATCAGGCACCCCGGAAAGGTGGGCTCCCAGACCAGGACGAGGGCGTCGAG
>JBJHBX010000560.1:0-2461 GCA_050485725.1 Gemmatimonadales bacterium
CCACGAGGGTCTTGCCGGCCCCCACGTCGCCCTGCAGGAAGCGGTTCATGCGCCGGGGCGAGGTCATGTCGGCGTAGATCTCGCGGAGGACCCGGGCCTGGGCGCCGGTCAGCTCGAAGCCCAGCGATTCGTGCAGGGGGCGGATCAGCGCGTTCGTGCGGGTGAAGACCGTGCCGGGCTCCTCCACGTCCTCGTGGTGCCGGGCCAGCGCCTGCACGAGCTGGAGGAAGAAGAACTCGTCGAAGGCAAGCCGGCGGCGGCCGGCGTCGGCCTCGGCGGGGGTCGCGGGTCGGTGCAGGCGCCGGAAGGCCTCGGGAAGGTCCGGAAGCCCGAGGCGGGTGAGGGAGGGGGTGTCCAGGTACTCCTCCGAGGCGGCGTCGGCCAGGAGCGTGTCCAGGTTCGCCTCGAAGACGCGGCGGAGGACCCACTGCGGGACCTCGTCGCTCGCGGGGTACGACACGAAGACGGCGCCCCCCTCGAGGCGCCCCGGGGTGCGGCCACCTCCTCCCGGACCGTCCCCCCCGGTTCCGCCCCCCTCCTTCCCCGCCCGCCGCACCGTCACGAACTCCCGGGGGTGGAGCTGTCGCCCCTGGAAGAACTTGACCGGGCCCGACACGAGGAGCTCGTCGCCCTCGCGGATCTTCCGCTCGAGCCAGGGCTGTCCTGGCCAGCTCAGCGTGATCATGCCCGAGTCGTCGCGGAGCACCGCCTGGAAGATCCGGAGGCCGGAACGGGTCGGAATCACCCCCTTCGAACGCACCACGCCCAGCACGTTCGCATCCATTCCCACCTCGAGCTTCCCGATGGGGGTCAGCGTCGAGGCGTCGTCGTACCGGCGCGGCACGTGCAGGAGAAGGTCACGGGCCGTACCGAGCGCCATCTTCCGGAAGGCGTCGGCGCGGCGCGGGCCGACCCCCTTCAGGAACTGGACCGGGCGATCCAGGCGCGTCAGCTCGACCTCGGGGGCCACCGGGGCTCAGCGCTCCCCTTCGAAGACCCCGGCCAGGAAGGCGTCGGCGTCGAAGGCGTCGAGGTCCTCGACCCCCTCGCCGAGGCCGACCATCTTCACCGGAAGGCCGAACTCCTCGCGCAGCGCCACGACGATCCCGCCCCGGGCCGTCGAGTCCATCTTGGCCAGGATGATCCCGGTCAGTTCGACGGCCTCTCCGAAGGCCCGCACCTGCGCCACCGCATTCTGACCCACGGTGGCGTCGAGCACGATCAGCGTCTCGTGGGGCGCGCCCTCGAGGCGCCGGCGAAGGACCCGGTCCACCTTCCGGAGTTCGTCCATCAGCCCCCGGTTCGTATGGAGCCGCCCCGCGGTGTCCACGATCACCACGTCGACCCCCCGCGCCACCCCCGCCTCGATGGCGTCGAAGGCCACCGCCGCCGGGTCACCCCCTTCCTTCCCCCGCACGAAGTCGGCGCCCACCCTTCCCGCCCAGGTCTCGAGCTGCTTCACGGCGCCGGCGCGGTAGGTGTCGGCGGCCGCCACGAGCACGGTGCGTCCCTGCTGCACCAGGTAGTGGGCGAGCTTCGCGATCGAGGTCGTCTTCCCCACCCCGTTCACCCCGACGACCAGGTACACGGTGGGCCCCTCGCCGGGGTTCTCGGCCAGCTCCGGGGGGGTCCCGGCTCCCTCGCCGTTTCCGGCCAGGATCCGGGCCACCTCGGACTTCAGCGCCTCGCGCAGCTCACCGCCGCCGCGGATCTTCCCCCGCCGGGCCTGCCCTTCCACGTGCTCCACGAGGCGCAGGGTGGCCGGCACCCCGAAGTCGGCGGCCAGGAGGCGTTCCTCGAGCTCCTCGAGCGACTCGTCGGGAAGGCCGGTGGCCAGGACCCGCACGTCGGTGAGGGCCAGGTCCACCATCCGCTTCCAGATCGTCTTCTTCCGTTCGTCCTTCTTCCTGAAGAGTCGCATGCCGTTCGTCGTGGGCCAGTGTCGTGGGCCAGGGAGGTGGGCCGGGGCCGGGGGGAGCGCACTCCGGAAAAGGTAACCCGTCGCCCCGCCTGCCGGGTCCCCCCTGGCGTCAGCGGAGTCCCAGCCTTCGACGGACGACCCACTCGGCCGACAGCAGGAGCGCCACCAGGATCCACGGCAGGGGATGCGAACGAAACCGCCGTGCACCCAGCTCCGCCGCCTCCACCCGGGTCCCCGCATCCGGGGGCGACGGGGTGAAGGCCTCGGGTTCCCCGGGTGGCGCGAGGAGCGCGGTGGCGGGAAGTGCCCCGGTCGAGGGCACGATGGTCGGCCCCGCCCGGGCAGGGTCGGGCGTGTCCGCCCCGGCCAGGAGCCAGGCGGCGGCACCGGCCCAGAGCGCCCGGTGGAAGACGGCGGCGGCCGGGTCTCCCGCCGCCCACCGCCAGAACCCGGTCCCGCGCACCTCGACCTGGCGCCAGCCCGGGCCCTCGCTCAACACGACGGCGGGGATCCCCCCGGGGACGCCACCGGCGCGGGACC
>JBJHBX010000561.1:0-2458 GCA_050485725.1 Gemmatimonadales bacterium
CCGAAGAGACCGGCCACCGCCAGGAAGAGCGCGAAGAGAAGGCCCTGGACGACCCGGCCGGGGGGCTTCAGGAGCGTGGACATCGGGGACGCCTTCTCCGCGTCGAGGGGTGAGCCAGCCGGCAGCGCCGTGCACCAGAATCATGCAAGAAACATACCGATTGCACCCGTCGGGAACCCCGGTCGAAGTCCTGCACCCGCGGAAACGGACGAGCGGGGCCGGCGCACTTCGGCACCGACCCCGTTCGTCCCGAGGCTCATCCCCCCCGATCAGTCCAGCGCGCGACGGATCCTGACCAGCGCGTCTTCGAGGTGGATGCGGGTCATCCGGTCGTCCACCCCCCTGCGGAGCGCGCGCTCGACCTCGTCCTCGAGGAGGCGCAGCTGCTCACGAATGAGCGGGCGAATGTCGGACTGACCGATGTGCAGGTCCGCCCGGAGCGGCGGATCGTTGTTGCTCGACACGCGCAGGTTGCCCGAGCCGGGCGGGTTCCAGTGTTGCGACTCCGCCTCATGCAGGAGGTGGTGAGCCTGGTCCAGGAAGGCGCGCTGCTGGTTCCTCCGGTAGGTGTCGATGGCCTGTCCGTTCCGCAGCTCGCGCCAGATGATCTCCCTGGCGTCATCGAGCATTTCGGCGGGGCGGTAGGTCTCGTCGCCGTGGAAGGCCTCGTGTTCGATCATGCGGGCCAGCCGCGCATGGTTCAGAAAGCGCTGCACGGCGAGCTCCTGGTAGGCCCGGATCCGCTCCACCGCCCCGGCATGCTCGAGCCTTCGCAACTGGTCGATCTGGAGCGCCCAGTGCGGCGTCTGGAGCACGTGCTCGTCGATGAAGGCCATGGCCCTCAGCTGGTACTCCTTCTCGATGGGGGTGAAGACCCATCCCTCCTCGCCCCAGCGCTTGAAGTGGGTCCACGATCCACCCACCGCCGCCGCGGCGTGCTCCGCGTAGCGGTTCCACTGGGTCAGGAACTGCAGGTGATGGGTCTCGAGCTCGTAGTAGTCGTCGCCGGGCTCTAGGACCCAGTCCATCAGGTTCTCCGACGCGTAGCGCAGGTTCCTCATGCCCAGCTCCGCGGCGCCCACCGGGTCGTCGGAGATCCCCTCGGTCATCCGCCGGGGATCCCACTCCACGTCCATCCCGAACTGGGCCTCGGCCGACCGGAACCAGGGCAGGTGGGCCCGCTCGACGATCCACTCGTTCAGCGTTGCGAGCTCCTCCCAGGGGGTCGAGGCCTCGGGAATAGGCCGGTATCCCCACATGACCGCGAACTTGTCCCAGAGCCCGATGCGCCGCTCCGGGGGTACGTCGTCACCGGGCTGGGCGGCGTAGTTGTACCGGGTCCGCCCCACCGACGAGGCCGAGTGCCCCATTCGGTCGACGAAGTCGGGGTTCCGGATCGAGTCCAGCGGGAAGGCGAAGTTCGCCATCTGGTTGTGTGGAAGACCCACGGCGTGGGCCACCTCGTGCGAGATCACGTAGCGGATCGCCTCGCCCATGTCCTCTTCCGTCAGGCGGTTCGTGCGGAAGCGGGGGTTCGCGGTGGCCACCTGCGACACGAGCCACCACCGAAGGCGCTCGTCGAGCCCGTGGTACATGTTGATGTGGGCCCGGATCACTTCACCGGAGCGCGGGTCCACCACGTCACCCCCGGCGTTCGCCGAGCGCACCATGGTGGGGACGTAGCGGATCACGGAGTAGCGGGCGTCGAGGAGCGAGAAGTCGGGATCCTCCTCGGGGGTCGGGATCTCCCGCGCCGTGATCGCGTTGCTGAAGCCGGCGAGCTCGAAGGCGGCGTTCCACTCCTCGATTCCGGCAATGTAGAAGGGGATCCACTCCGCCGGCGTCGCGGGGTCGATGTACCACACCCAGGGCCGCACCGGATCCACGAGCTCGCCCCGGGCCCAGGCCTCGGGGTCCGAGGGCTCCATCCGGTATCGCCGGAGGTAGCGCTCCGGCCGCACCCCCTGGAAGTCGCGGGAGAAGTCGGTGCGGCCGGTGGTGATGTAGGTGACACGCTCGTCGGCCAGGCGGGGCATCATCGGCTCCTCGGGGAGGAGAATCATCGAGTGGTTCACCTCGAACGAAACCGCGCCGCCCCGGCCGGCCGACGGGGGGTTCCCGGCGGCGTAAGTGCGAACCATGCGGATCTCGACATTCTCCGGAAACGCCTTCGCGAACTCGAGCCAGCTCCGGTTCCGGTCATGGCTCCGCACCTGGAGCTGGTTCCGCCGGTTCTGGGGGAGCGAAAAGGCCGGGTGGTCGCCCATGTAGAGGTCGGTCACGTCGACCACCGAGCTCCCGCTCCCGCGCGCCTCGATGTTCATGGCGTGGACCACGCTCGGGAAGAGCGAGTTCTCGACCGCCAGGCTCACGTTGTCGGCGGGGTCGGCGGTCATCGACGCCGACACCCCCCGGAGCAGGATGCGGTCCTCGCGGCGCTCCCAGCGGACCATCAGGT
>JBJHBX010000562.1:0-2455 GCA_050485725.1 Gemmatimonadales bacterium
CGAGGCGCGTCACGCCGTCGACCGCCCGGCCCAGCAGGAGGTGAGGTGCGATGGAGGGATGCGAGGCGAGGGGCTCGAGGTACCGCTCGACGAGCTCACGGCCCGTCGGGAGCACTTCGTCGGGGGGGCGGGTCCAGCCCACCTCCTCGAGCAGCTCGCGCGCCACCGGGTCCACCAGGTAGCGCCAGGGCGAGAATAGGCGGACATGTCCCCAGGCGCGAACGCCGGCACCCACCGCCGCCCCGGCCTCGAACACCACGAAGCGCTCGCCCGCCCGGGCCAGGTGGGCCGCTGCCGCGAGGCCGACGGGGCCGGCCCCGATCACGGCAACGGGAAGGGCAGGGTTGGCACTGACAACTGACGAAGCGTTGGAGGAGGTCGACATTGTGGCGTTCGGGGCTGGGGGACGAAGGGCGGCGAAGGGGGCGGCGAGGAAGACGGCGCGGAAGGTCAGTCGAGGGTGCAGCAGCTTCCGCCGGAGGCGTCGATCATCGAGGCCTGCGCGCGGGCCAGCTCGTCGACCAGGCGGGCCATGGACCGCCGGACTTCGGGGTCGAAATCCGCCAGGAGCCGGGCCTCGCGGGCCAGGATGTCGGCCTCGATGGCGGCGACGAGCGCGGCCCCGGCGGGGGTCGCACGGAGCCGGTTCGCCCGGCCGTCCTCCGGATCGGGGGTCCGGGCCAGGTAGCCCTTCCGCTCGAGGGCCGAGACGACGCGGCTCGTGGTGCTCTTGTCCAGGTAGAGGGCCGCGGCGAGCTCGTTCTGGCTCATGCTCCCGTCCTCGACCAGGCGCTCCAGCGCATGGCACTGGGTCACGGACACGTCGTGGCAGCAGATCCGGTCCCGGTCCCGGAACTGGTACACGCGCAGCAGGTGCTTGAGCGCCGCGTGAAGGCGCTCGGTATCAGCCGCGAGCTCCGGGTCGTGCGCGATAGATGGCATGTGCAACTATATGCCCCCACGGGGCGGTCGTCAAGGCCGCTGGCGGCTCAGGTCGCGGTTCTCACCAGGTCGGTCCGCGCGTACCGCCAGCGGATGACCCGCCAGAGGACGAGGTAGCCGACGACGAAGGCGCCCAGGCCGAATGCCAGGAGGGTCGCGGCGGGCAGGTCGCCGACCGCCCGGGTGATGAACACCGAGGAGCCTCCGTATGCGATCCAGACGACGAGCTGAGCGCCGAGGCCTCTGAAATCGAGGCTGAAGGGCGTCGACGACGGGGACCAGAGGCTCGCCCCATGGAGCAGGGGCGCCCAGAGCAGGGTGGCCACGAGCAAGGGCATCCAGTCCATGCCCGGCTCCGAACCGAAACCTGGCAGCGTTGGCACTCGAAGCAGCTGGATCAGGAGCAGCGTGACCGCACAGGCCGCCGCGGCCAGCACCACCTCCGCGAGGGCGGCGGCTGCGAAGAGATCCGCCCGCCGCCGCCGCGAGATCGGGTGCAGGATCTCCGCCCCGATCCGGAGGTGGCCCGAGTGGAGGTACATGGCGGCGAAGAAGGGAATCATTGCGTGGATGCTCATCAGGTGGGCGTAGAGGACCAGGGCGCCCAGCATGGCAAAGGAAACCGCGAAGGCACCCGCGGATCCGCCCGTTCCCTCGATGGCCCCCGCGCGGAGCCAGGGGAGCAGCCGCGGGGCTCCGGGTTCCGGCCGGCGGCGCGCGAACGCCCCCGAACCCGGCCCGTTCAGCCACCGGACGAGGCGGCCCTCCTCCATCCCCGGCCTTCCCCAGTCACGGAGCCCCAGGTGCCGGACGCGGGCCGCCTCGGGGCGGGAGGTCCGCTCCACGAGCAGCGCCGCCGCGACAAGGGCAACGCCCGCGGCGATCCAGGGCGCCCCCTCGACCCGGCCGAGAACCCACTCGGGGCGAAACGCCACCGTCAGCCAGACCGGTAGGATCCCCCACCGCACCAGCCCCGGAAACGCAGGGTCCAGCGCAAGTGGAGAGAGGAAGGCCAGGAGCCCGATGGCACCTCCGGCCAGGGCCATCGGCCCCGCCTGCCCGGCCGGTGCCGCGTGCATCGCCAGGAACCCGCTCGCCGCAGCCACCGGAAGGGCCGCCATGAGGGTGCCGCGTCGAAGGCCCCGGCGGAGCCCGGGGAGGGTCCAGGAGAAGGGCTTCGCCTCGAGCTCGAAGCGGGCCAGGACAAAGGCCAGCCCGAGGGCGGTCGGCACGATCATGCCCAGGAGCCAGAGCACGAACATCATCAGCTCGGAGTCGGTTCCGGCCCAGGATTCAAGGGGAATGATCCTCGGGTCGCGGAAGGCTGCGAGGACAAATAGGGCGATGAATGCGACGCCCGCGAGCCCCACGACCGTCGCGGGACGACGGAAGAGGGGAAGAAGCGGGCCGGCCCTCATCGGGCCGAGCCCCCGGCCGGCGCGGGTGCCGCGGCCCCCTGAACGAGCAGGGTGAAGAGCCCGTCGAGGTCGCGGCCGTGCAGCTCCTTGAGCGT
>JBJHBX010000563.1:0-2445 GCA_050485725.1 Gemmatimonadales bacterium
CCATGGCCGAAAGGGGACGCGTCAGCCCCTGGATCGTGCGGATCGCGTTCCGGTAGGCGCGAATGCGGAAGGGGTTCGCCCCCTGGATCTCGAGCAGATCCGCCAGCTCGTCGAGGGCACGGGCGATGTCGGCGTTCGTCATGGCCCCCAACCTAACAGCCGCCTGCGGGGCGTGGCACGCGCTCGGGCTCCCGACCTTGCCCCGGGCCGCCTCGGGTGGCAGGATCCCCGGACACCCGATTCTCCGGAGAAGCTCCACATGCGCCGTTTCGCCCTCGTCCTGGCCTCGACGGCCTTCTTCGCATCACCCCTCGTGGCCCAGGAACCGGGCCTCTTCCAGGTGACGCACGAAGACGGCCGTCTGCTCTTCACGATCCCCGACTCGATCCTGGGTCGCGACATGGTCGTGATGAGCCGCTACCACCGGGTGCAGGACGGCTTTGCCAACGTCGGCGCCAACATGACCGGAAACGTGGTCATCCGCTGGGAGCGCCGCGGCGACGACCGGGTCCTGATCCGCGCGGTATCGCACGCCACCACCGCCGACCCCGCCGACAACGTCCATCGCGCCGTCGAGGCCGGGAGCTTCCCCGCGGTGGCCGCCTCCCTCGCCGTCGCCTCGCGCCAGGAGGGTACCGGGGGCGCCGGCAGCACCACCGTCGACGTTTCCGACCTCTACCTGGGCGACCACCCCCTCTTCTCGCTCCCCCAGGGCGCCCGTTCGCAGCGCGGCATCCAGGCACACGACCGGAACCGGAGCTGGCTTGAGTGGGCCCGCGCCTTTCCCGAGAACGTCGAGGTCCGCGTGGTCCGCACCTACCGCGCCTCGAACCCGCCCTCGGCCGGTCGTGGGGGCGCGGTGTCGTTCGAGGTGAACCACTCGATGATCCTCCTTCCCGAGGAGCCGATGATGCCCCGCTGGTACGACGAGCGGGTGGGCTTCATCTCGGGCGGGGTCACCGACTATTCGCGGGACTTCCAGGGGGTCCGCCCCCGGCAGATGATCCGCAGGTACCGCCTCGAGCCCTCCGACCCCGAAGCCTTTGCCCGGGGCGAGCTCGTGGACCCGGTGAAGCCCTGGGTCTGGTGGATCGATCCGGCGACCCCGGCGGAGTGGATCCCCTACGTCGAGGCCGGCGTCGCCGAGTGGGTCGCCGCCTTCGAGGAAGCCGGCTTCTCGAACGCCATCGAGGCCCGCCTCGCCCCCACGGAGGAGGAGGATCCGACCTTCTCCCTCCTCGACGCCCGCCACTCGGTGATCCGCTGGGTCCCCACCATGACCCGCTCCGCGAACGCCGGCGCCGACGTGGTGGACCCCCGCTCGGGCGAGGCGCTCCGCGGACACATCAACATGCTCCACGGGCTTTCCGAGCGTATGCGCTGGCAGCTCATCAGCCAGGTGGCCACCGCCGATGCGCGCTTCCGGACCTCGCGGCTCTCCGAGCGGGACATGGGCGAGGCGCTCCGCTACGTGGTCTCGCACGAAATGGCCCACGCCGTCGGACTCCCCCACAACCAGCGCGCGAACTTCGTCTATCCCATCGACTCGCTCCGGACCCCCGCCTTCATCGACCGCATGGGGCACTCGGCGTCGGCGGTGGGGCGCACCCGCTTCAACTACGTGGCCCAGCCCGGCGACGGCGTCCCGCCGGAACGCTACGTCGGCGTCTGGGACAGGTTCGCGGTCATGTGGGGCTACCGCCCGATCCCCGAGGCCTCGAACGCCGACGAGGAGCTTCCGGTGCTCGACCAGTGGATCCGCGAGCGCGCCCACCTCCCCTGGTTCCGCTTCGGCTCGGCGCAGTTCGGGATCGACGTGGAATGGGACCCGCACCGGATGACCGAAGGGATCTCCGACGACCCGGTCCAGGCCGCGGTCCTCGGCATGGCGAACCTTCGCACCGCACACGCACATCTCCTGGACTGGCTTCTCGAGCCCGGCGACGACTTCTACGAGATCGAGACACATCACCTGCAGCTCCTGACCCAGTGGAACCGCTACGCGGAGCACGCCTCGGCCGCCATCGGCGGGTCGTGGACGCATCACCAGCGGGTGGGCGAGACGAACCGCCACCCCGATGCACCCGCGGGTCCGAACGGCGAGGCCGACTGGGGCGCGGGCTGGGTCTACACCCCCATCGCCCCCGCCTACCAGCGGCAGGCCATGGACTTTCTCGACGAGCATGTCTTCCGGACCCCGGAATGGGCGCTGGACCTCGAAGTGCTCCGCCGCCTCGAGCACGCCGGCGTCGTCGAGCGGGTCCGCGCCTTCCAGGTGCTGGCGGTGGAGCGCCTGCTGAACCATGCCCGCCTGGCGCGGCTCATCGAGCATGAGGCGTTCCTCGGGGATGCGACCTACACGCCCGCGTCGATGCTGGACGATGCCCGCGCCTTGATCTGGCGCGAGATCGGCGCCGCCGGGGCGTCCTCCGGCCCCCGGTCCGG
>JBJHBX010000564.1:0-2437 GCA_050485725.1 Gemmatimonadales bacterium
AAAGAAGAGGGGGCAGACCTCGGTCTCTACCCGAGCGTCGACGATGGGGAAGATGTCGGCCCATCCGCAGGCGGCTCGTGACCCCCACACCCCGGCGACGGCCCGGCCTCCAGGTCGGAGCACCCGGGCCATCTCGCCGATGGCCGCACCGAAGTCCGGCACGTACATGAGGCCCAGGCTGCAGAGGGCGGCGTCGAACCCGGCGTCGGGAAGGTCGAGTGCACCGGCGTCCATCCGGCGAAGGTCCACCCGCGGCATCCCCGGTGAGGCCCCCTCGGGGTTTCCCTCATCGTCCAGCGCTCGGGCGGCCCGGTCCAGCATCCCCTGGGAGAGGTCGGTGCCCACGACCCTTCCATCCGGTCCCACCGCCTCGGCGATCCGACGCGTCACGAGCCCCGAGCCGCAGGCCAGCTCCACGACGGACTCGCCCTTCTGCAGGCCGGCCATCTCCAACAGAAGGTCCTGAGCCGGCGCAAGCTGGCGGCTCCAGGCCCGGTCGTACACCTCGGCGGCCCGGTCCCATCCGTAGCGCTGCACGCGAAGCTGAAGTCGGGCGTCCATGGGGTCAGTCCTGGGTGCGGGTGAACTGGAGCTGCCGCTCGACCTCCTGGGGCCGGCGGAAGACGGCGAGCCAGGGGCTTCGCGCTTCGGCGGTGGCCAGCACGTCGAGGACCTCGGCCTCGGGAGCGGGGCTCTCGATGCGGACGATCCACCGGAGCCCCTCGTATCCGGGTGCGTCCTCTCCCACCCCGTACTCGGGCCGGGCATCGTAGTCCGCCTCCACCTCCACCTCCAGCATGGTGAGGGGCACGCCCTGGTGGGCGGCCCACATGGAGTACCCAACGGCCAGGCAACTGGCCAGGGCCGCACGGCCGAACACGCCGGGGTCCGGACCCTTCGCGCTCCCTCCGGCCTTCTCCGGCATGTCGGCCAGCAGGTTCCAGCGACCGTCCTCGATCTCGCAGGTGAGGCCGTGTCGGACCCGGGCCCGGGTCCGGGCCGTTCCCCGTCCCACCGAGTCCATCCGGGTCAGGGCGGTGCGGGCTCGGTCGATGGCGGTGCGGATCCGGTCCTGGTCGGTTCCGGCGGGGTCGATGGCCATGGGTCGGTCGCCTCGTTCAGGTGGAAGGGCCGTTCAGCCCAAAGGGCCGTTCAGCCCATGGGATACCCGCCGCCGGGACCATCGGTTCAGGCCTCTCGGGTGTGGGCCGGTTCCCCGGCCAGATGCGATCGTGTCGGGGTCCGATTCGCCGTGAAGCTACCGCCATGGGTGCAGTCGGCGGCCGGCCCACCGAGTCCCGAGGATCCTCGGGGGGACGATCCGGCCGGTCCCGTTGAACCGCCCCCGGGGCGCTCGCATGTGAATCTGGGACCTTCTACGGATTTCTCCCCCCTCGGGGTTGACGGTTTTCGGGCGCTGAAGTCGGTCGGGTCCGGGATGCGGGGTGGGCTCGCCCGGGAACGGCGCCAGAAGCGCGCAGAACGACCGCGGACGCGGTGCGCCGAGCTTTCAAGCCTCCGAAGGCCGGTTCGTGCGTTCTGCACCCCACCGAAGAGACGCCGAACACGCCCGTTATATTGAAGGTGTGGAATGGCGGGCGTTGGCCCTGGCCCCGGGTGGCCCGGGTGGCCCGGGTGGCCCGGGAGGCCGCGGCCGCTCGCCACTCCCTCCGGACGCGAGGACACCTTCAGCAGAGGGCGGTGGGGCGATGAACACGGAGACGGCGGTAGCGGCGGAGTGGGCAAAGACGGGGTGGACGGTGCGCGAGTCCTCCCCGCAGTACGGCGAGGCGGACGACGGCCCTGACGACCGGAACGAAGACGGCGCGGAGAAGCGCCGCGAGGGCGACGGCGCCGACGACCAGCTCAAGCGCTTCCGCTTCCGGGGCGACCCGCCCTTCAGCGACGAGGAGGTGGAGCGGCTGGATGAGCTGGCGGCCCGCATCGGGGAGCGCTCCGCCCAGCTCCACGCGGCAGAGCAGGAGCTCCTGGAGTGGATCGCCGACTTCGACCGCTCCAAGGGGTGGAAGCTCCACGGACACCGCAACTGCGTGGACTGGTTGGTGTTCTGGACCGGGGTGAGCCGACGCACCGCCCGTGAGCGGCTGCGGGTGGCCCGTGCGCTGGAGGACCTGCCCCAGACGAAAGCTGCCATGCGGGAGGGCCGGATCAGCTTCTCGAAGGTCCGAGCCATCTCGAGGTTGGGCGAACTGGAGGCCGCCGACGAGGCCACCATCGTGGAGTTCGCCGAGAAGACGACGGCGCCGGAGGTGGAGAAGCTGGTGCGTCGGCGCCGGGAGCTGGACCGGCCCAGCGAGGCGGAGCGGGAGCGCAGGCGCCACGCCCGGCGGAAGCTGTCGGTGGTCTCCGACGACCAGGGGATGCACGTGATCCGGGGCCGGCTGGATCCGGAGGTGGGCGCGATCCTGATGCGGGC
>JBJHBX010000565.1:0-2420 GCA_050485725.1 Gemmatimonadales bacterium
CGGACCGGCTTCCCGGGGACCACGAAGCAGTGAGTCTTCGCTTCTTCCAGTCGCCGGAACTCGCGGCCGCGCTCGCCGCCCTGGGACCCGGTGCGCCGGAAGAGATCCACGCCCTGATCCGGGGCGAGTCGGCGCATCCCCTGCGCGGGCTCGTCAGCGGGAGCCTCGACCTGGACAAGATGGAGTACCTGCGGCGCGACGCGTGGTTCTGCGGCGTCCCCTACGGCCACGTTGACGTGGACCGCCTCCTCCAGGGACTCCTTCTGCTGGAGGATCCGGCGACCGGACGGCTCGAGGTCGGCGTGCACGAGAAGGCGGTGAGCGCCATCGAGTCGCTCCTCTTCGCCAAGGTCCAGATGTTCCGGAACGTCTACTGGCACCACGCGGTGCGAGCGGCCACAGCGCTCTACAAGCGGATCGTGGACGACGCCGTCGGACACGGGGTGGTGGGCTCGGCGGAGCTCGTGGGTCCGACCGACGAGGAGCTTCTCTACGAGATCCGGCGGAGGGCGGAGGGCGACCAGCGGGAGGCCGTGCGGCGCCTGGCCGAGCGATGGATCCCGAGCCTGCGGAACCGACGGCTCCCCAAGCGCGCGATGGAACTGACGGCCCCGGAACTCGAGGGTGTCCCGATCCCGGAGTGGGTGAGCGAGGACTCACCGGCCAGGCGGCGCCTCGAGAATACGCTGGCCGCCGACCTCGGGCTCGCCCCCGGCGAGGTGATGGTGGATTTCCCCGTCAAGCGGAAGATGCTGGGGCTGGACCTCCTGGTTCGCAGGAGGGGCGGGGGGGTTGAACGCATGGGCGAGGCCGGGGTGCCCGGCCTCATCGATCTGCCCGGGATCGCGCAGTCGCTCTACCGGACGACCCGGGTGCTCAGGGTGTTCACGATGGAGCCCAGGTCGCTCGATCCGGAGGCCTTCTTCGCGCGGGTCGATGCCGGTGGAGGAACCCCGCCCCGGGCCGGGGTTACCTGAATGCGACACGCGACAGGTGCGGAAACGGGCTTTCCCCGGCATGGAAAGGACCCCCGGGAGCCTTCCGGGACCCCGGCCGTCGCAGGAAACCCTTTACCTGTCGGGCGGCGGTTCATAGTTTGAAGGGCTAAGGATCCTGCGGGTTTTCCCGGGGTACGCTTTCCTCGAATCCAACCCGCCGGAACGAAGCGCGTTCTACCCTTCGGAGCTGTTGCGAAGGGAGCGCGATACTGGCATGCACCAAAGACATCCTGGGTACCGTCGGTCCGCCGCCGGAGCCCTTCGCGTCGGGCCGTCGCGCCGGACGCTAGGAATATCCGCGCAAGGAGAAAGGGAAGCGATGGCGACCTCCACCCCTCCCAAGGGCCGGAAGAAGAAGAAGTCCCGTTCCGGGAATCCGCTGAACGGCTTCGACGCGTCCATCGAGGAGCAGTCCGCACTCGACCAGTACCTCCGGGACGTGAGCCGGCACGAGCTCATCACGCCCGAGCGTGAGAAGGAGCTCGGTGCCCGCGCCCAGGCCGGAGACGAGGACGCGGTGCAGGAGCTCGCCCGTGCGAACCTGCGCTTCGTGATCTCGGTTGCGAAGAAGTACCAGAACCGCGGGGTTTCGCTGACCGACCTGATCCAGGAAGGGAACGTGGGGCTCGTGACCGCTGCCCGGAAGTTCGACCCGGAGCAGGGGGTCAAGTTCATCTCGTATGCCGTCTGGTGGATCCGGCAGGCCATCCTGGCGGCACTCGCGAACCATGGCCGCTCGGTCCGCGTGCCGCTGAACCGTGCATCGGACCTCGCCCGGATCTTCCGCGAGAAGGAGCGGCTCAAGCAGGAGCTGGGGCGTGAGCCGAATCCCGAGGAGCTCTCGGCAGCCACCGACCTGACGCCGGAACTGATCGAGTCCCTCCAGACGCTGAATGCCGCCGAGATCCGTCTCGACGCGCCCATCGGCGACTCGGAGGACTCCCAGCTCGTGGAGCGCTTCATCAACGAAGAGGCGGCGGAGCCCGAGCAGGACGTGGAGGGCCGTCTCCTTTCCGAGGCCGTGCGCGGCGCGCTCGACACCCTCGAGCCTCGCGATGCCAAGGTGCTGCGCCTCTACTTCGGGCTCGACGGAGAGCGCGAGCACACCCTGGAGGAGATCGGGAACATGCTCGGCGTGACCCGGGAGCGAATCCGCCAGCTCAGGGATCGCGCGCTGCGGCGCCTTCGCGAGGGCGAAAAGGGCGACGCGCTGGAGTCCTTCGCCGCCTGAGCTCCACCTCGCCCGATCCGGACACCCGAGGAGAGATGCCGGCGTCTTCGATGATGCCTGCCGTTCTCCTCGAATCGGTCGGGGGCGTGTACCGCGTCCTTCCCGACGGAATGGTCAAGCCGGTTGAGGCCTTCCTCCGGGGTCGGCTCAAGCAGGAGGCCCGGACCGGCGACCGTCTCGTTGCGGGTGAC
>JBJHBX010000566.1:0-2412 GCA_050485725.1 Gemmatimonadales bacterium
CCACTTCGCACCCCGCGCGCTCCAGTACCTGCTGGCCCGCGGGGTGCGCGTCGAGGCCGCCTTCGAGCCCTTCACGGCGGCGACCCATGCGGGCGAGCACGCCTTCAGCGCCGGGTCGATCTCGGTACCCGTATCGGTGAACACCGAGCGCACCCCCGCCGGCTACCCGGCGGCCGGTCCCACAGCCCGGGCCTGGTCGCCGGCGGAGCTCCACGCCCTCGTCCGAGAGGCTGCGGCCCACGCGGGGGTGCCGGTGCATGCCGTGGACTCGGGGCTGTCGCTCCGGGGCATCGACCTGGGAAGCAACCAGGTGCGACCGATCTCGCACGCCCCCCGCACGCTGATGTTCGTCGGATCGGGGGTGAACAGCCTCGAGGCGGGGCAGGTCTGGCACCTCCTCGACAGCCGGGTCGACCTTCCCGTGACCAAGGTCGACACCGACCAGGTGGGTCGCGTCCGCTTCGACGACTACGACGTCGTGATCCTCGTCACGGGCGGGCAGGGCTTCCTGCAGGGGAATGCCCTCGAGGAGCTCCGCCGGTGGGTCCGGGGGGGCGGAACCCTCGTGGCCATCCGGGGCGCGGCCCAGTGGGCCATCGCGAACGGTTTTGCACCGAGGGCCGCCGAGGGTCTGGAGCGTCGCGACCCGCTTCCCGAACGTGCGCCGGTGGGGCGGCGCGACTACGCCGATGCCGGACCGCTGGCGGGCGCCGAACGGATCGGCGGCTCCATCTACCTTGCGGACCTCGACCCGACGCATCCCCTGGGATTCGGGTACGGAAGCCGGTCGCTCGCGGTGTGGCGGGACCACGAGATCATCCTGCCCGAGAGCGCGAATCCCTTCTCGACGCCGGTGCGCCTCACCGACGACCCCCACCTGTCGGGGTACATCTCGGCCACGAGCCTGGACCGGATCCGGGGGTCGGCCTCGGTCCTCGCCGACGGGATCGGGAGTGGCACCACGGTGCTCCTGGTGGACAATCCGGTCTTCCGCGGATACTGGTATGGCACGAACCGGCTTCTCCTGAACGCCATCTACTTCGGCCGACACATCGGGGTGCCCGCGGCGCCCTGACCCGACCGGGAGCCCATCCATGCTCGTGCGCAGGGCTGACACCCCCCTTCCTCGCCTCGAGACGGGACGCCTCGTGCTGCGCGGGTTCACGGCCGCCGACGCGCCCAGGGTGCAGCGTTACGCCGGCGACCCCGACGTGGCGCTGATGACCTCGAACATTCCCCATCCGTACGAGGAGGGAATGGCCGAGGCCTGGATCGCGTCGCACGCCGCGGCGCTGGAACGGGGCACGCTCTACGCCTTCGCGGTGGAGCTTCCGGGCGAGGGGGTGGTCGGCGCCTGCGGCCTCCAGGTCGAGCCGCAGCAGGGCAGGGCCGAGCTCGGCTACTGGGTGGGGAAGCCCTGGTGGGGAAGGGGATACACGCCCGAGGCCGCGCGGGGCGTGCTCGCCTTCGGCTTCGGAACGCTGGGGCTCCGGCGGATCTTTGCGCACCACCTGGCGGGGAACGACGCCTCGGGTCGGGTCATGGCCAAGATCGGGATGCGTCGGGAGGGGATCCTGCGGGCGCACGAGCTGCACCGCGGCGAGCGGCCCGTGGACATGGTGGTGTGGGGGATCCTGGCGGAGGAGTACGAAGCGGGAGGAGACGACGAGCCCTCGCTCGAGGCAGGTGACCCCCATGTCTGAACCGACCCGGGATCCGGTCGTGGTCCCGCCGCCGGACCCCCGGGAACCAGCCGGACCCCGGCGCAGGCGCTGGTCGCCGGAAATGATCACCGCGGCTTCCGCGGTCGTGATCGGTGTGTCGGCGCTCTTCGTCTCGGTCTACGAGGCGCAGCTCGTGCGCCAGCAGCAGCGGGCCGCCGTCTGGCCCCATCTCGAGGCGGGGCATTCCTTCGACGGTCAGAGCTTTCGCGTGCTCGCCGAGAACACGGGGATCGGGCCGTCGCGGGTGGAGCAGGTCGTGCTCCGCTACGACGGCGAACCCCTCGACGACTGGTCGAGCTTCTTCGAGCAGGCGGGGATCCCGGTGCGCGGCTACCTGCAGAGCCAGCTCTCCGGGCGCACGCTGCTGCCGGGCCGTCCCCTCGACGTGCTCCTCGTGACGGACCCGGAGATCCTGAACGCGGTGAACGACCACTGGAGCCGGGTGCGGGCCGAGGCCTGCTACTGCTCGATCTTCGACGAGTGCTGGGTCACCGACTTCCTGGAGCTTCGCAACCGCGTCGCGCGGTGTGACCTGCCGGAAGCGACGCTCTTCCGCCAGTAGAGGGAGAACGCGCGGCACGCCCCCGCGATGGTTCCGGCCGGAGTGATCAGCCCCGCCGGCCGCCGCCCCCGCCGGATCCGCGCCCCCGGTTCCCGCGGCCGCGTCCGCCGGGGGAGCGCGTCCCCC
>JBJHBX010000567.1:0-2411 GCA_050485725.1 Gemmatimonadales bacterium
GCCCGAGCCGGACCTCAGCCAGCCGGACGACGACCTCCCCTTCTGAGGTCGGGAGCGGGGGGAACGGGGCGCTGGCCGATCGGGGTCAGCGCCCCGTTCTTCATGCCGGATCGTCGTCGGACTGCCACAGCCCGAGCATCTCGCGGTCGAAGGCGGCGGGGTCACGCCGGTAGGCGTCCGCGAACGCCTCGAACGACGGAAGACCGAGCTGGCGGGAGAGGCGCGCCGTGGCGAGCCGGACGATCTCGTCGTAGCCAGGAGAGGCGCCCCCCAGGTCGGTTCCCGATGCGCGCGCGGCGTCCTCCGCCAGAACGAACATCTCGTCGGGAGAAAGCGCCAGGAGGACTTCAGCCACCCGTGCGGAGCAGAAGTCCAGGTACTTGGCCCTGAGCACCGGATCGGCGTCCTCGGGGGAACCGCTCTCCGGCTTCGACCTTCCCACGCTGGTCACGCCCCCCTCCCGTGGAGAGAACCGAGAGCCCCGGGGCGCGGATCCTCGGACCGTGCTTCGCGGGGCAATCGCCCTCAAGCTGCACGGACCCACCACCTTCCGTCAAGCGGGCGGTCGGCGACCGGACCCCGGCAGCGCCGCACCCGGGGTTCCGTCGTCGAGGGGTGATGGAGCGGCGAGGGGAAAAGGGGAGCCGCCGGTCCGCGACCGGGAAGCTCGTCAGGCCACGGTCGGAGGCGTCGCTTCCTCACCCGCGTCGCCGGTCCCGTTCACCCGGAGGTGCCGGTAGACCGAGCGGCGCGTGAGGCCGTACATCAGGAGACGACTCAGGAACTCCGGATCCGACTTCTGGACCTCCTCCGCCTGCTGTGCGATTTCCCGGGGAAGGCGAACCTTGAGCTGGACGGAGCAGGTCTCCCACATATGCGTCGGACTCTCTGGGGCTGGGCGTGGCGTTCACGATTCGAACCGGCGATGCGGACGGCGGGCTCCGGGCCCCGTGGGCCCCACGCGCCGACCTGCACCCGGTCGAAGGGACTCCGATGATAGGTCGGGATTTCGGGAGCCGCAAGGGGATCCTCGAGGAACCCCGGAATGCCGTCCTTCCAGGCAAGTCGTTGTCTTGTAATGATTTACACCGTGGCAGAAAACCGGTAATCAGACGTTCCGGCAGTATACCACCGATCTTCTTTTTCGAATTCCTGAAGCCGGATCCGTTGCCTTCCGGGGGGTTTCGCGCACCCATTTTCCCAGAAGCGGAGCCGATGCCTTCGCGAATTTTTTACAAAACCGAGTCCGGGCCGTTCGACGCCGCCGAACGCAGGAACCCCTCCATGACCGGGCGCCCGAACTCGCGGAAGCGCTCCCGAAGGGCGTCCGGATCGGGTCCCCGGAAGACGTCCGCGGTCCTGACCGCACCCGGGGACCGGACCAGGGAAGGATCGGCGTGGAAGACGATGGATCCGATCCAGCTCTCGCCGACGTGGCGGAGGTTCAGGCTCGCCCACCAGCCGTTGCCGACGGGCCGGACGTCGACGGTCACCGGGGCCTCGCGGTCGGGAACGGCGGGGATCCCCATGCGCTCGAGGAAGGCGCCCCGGTTGGCGAGGTAGGCCGGCACCCATTCCTCGTAGGGCGGAAGCGGAAGGACGCGCCTGGCGGCCCGGTAGACCGCATCCACCGAGAGGGACTCCGAACCGTTGGACTGTGCCTCCAGGCGGAGGAGGGCGCGGCGCCCCTCGCGGGGAAGGAGCTCGATCAGCCCGCGCACCTCGGTCTCGCAGTACCGCTGGTACAGGGCGCGGAGCGTGTCGGGCACCCGTGGACGGAAGGGGCGCGCCAGCCCCCGCCGCGGACCGGGCGAGGAGAAGGCCTCGGTGCTTCCCCCGCCCGGCCGGGCCTCGTGGCGTCCGGCTTCCGCCTCGGGCGGGCTCAATGCACGCTCCCGGCAGTGGGTCCCCCGCCCCCGCGAGGGACCACCAGGCGCTCCCGGACACCCGGCTGCACCGGAGGCGTGACAACCGCCAGCCGGCCGAGAAGGTCCCGTTCCCCGAAGCCGGCCACGAGCTCCGAGACCGTCCGGTAGCGGGGTTCATCGAAGCGCGCGAGCAGGTGGAGCAGCCCGCGGCGAAGGCGACGGATCTCGCCCCTGAGGTCGGCCAGCGCGGGAAGGTCCGGCAGGTGGACGTGCAGCTCCGCCGATCCCTGTCCGGCGCCGCTCGTGACCCGGAAGAGCGGACGGCGCGGGAAGGCGTCGGGGAGCGCCTTGGCAAGGGCCGGGTCGATGGTGGAGCGCCCGGTCCGCACCACCAGGACGGCCCGGTCGTAGTCGAGGTGGGCGCGGGCCACGCCTCCTCCGGGAAGGCCGAGGCGCACCGCCGTCCCCTCGTGGGGGTCGAGGTCCATCGCCACGTCGCGGAACCCGGCCCGGAGGAAGACCGGACGGGTCAGGGGGCCGTAG
>JBJHBX010000568.1:0-2409 GCA_050485725.1 Gemmatimonadales bacterium
CCTGGCCCCGGGGTCGGGGCATGCTCCGGTCCAGATCATCGACGCCCGCGACCTGGCCGAGTGGACGGTCCGCCTCATGGAGAACGGGACCACCGGCACGTTCAACGGCGTGGGCCCCCGGTCGGTGCTCACCATGGCGGAACAGCTGCACGGCATCCGCGGAGCCCTCAGCGGGGACCTGGACCTCCGCTTCACCTGGGTGCCCCAGGACTTCCTGCGCGAGCACGACGTCCGGCCCTGGACGGAGATGACCACGTGGGTGGGGGACGACGACGTCCTGTCCAGGGTCACCCACACGCGCGCCCTCGAGGCCGGCCTCACCTTCCGCCCCCTCTCGGCCACGGCGCGCGACACGCTGGAGTGGTACCTCGCCCTCCCGCCCGAGCGTCAGGCCCAGCCGCGCTCCGGCCTCGATCCCGAGAAGGAGGAGCGGGTGCTGCAGGCCTGGCGCGCCCGGGGTGGGCGGAGGCGCTGATCCAGGGGGAGGTGTGCCGGTGCAGGTGAACCGGCGACTGCGGGGCACCCGGGCCGACGTGTCCATGGAGGATGAAGGACCGGCCAGCTCTGACCGGCCATTCCGCGTGGGTCCGGATGGGGCAAAACGCCCTCGTGCGGGGCTTCGTTCGGGTTCGTCCCTGGGTTATCCGGCACCCCGACGGGGCCGCCCCAGGGTCCGTAGAGGACTGCTCCCGTTAGGAGCCCCAGGGACCCCAGGACCAGCCCGGAGATACGGGCCGGTCGCGGACGGGAAAGGCGCAACCGGAGGCGGTGATCCTCACCCGGATCGTGGAGCGTCGTGCGACGGCGGTGGGGTTGGCGCGATCTCAGCATGGCACACGGGGTTGGGGTGCAGTGCGCCTACACCTCACCTACGGAAGCGCGGCCGACTCCCTTCACTGGCCAAACGTCTCCCTGAACGCTTCTCGCGGCCACGCGTCGGCCTTTCCTGGCCCGCTCGCTCCGGCCCTGGCCGCTCGGCCCGGCCCGGTCCGAGGCTGCCCCCTTGCCGGTTGGTTCCGCTCCCAGCGGACTCGTGCACGATTCCGCCGGGTTCGCTCCGCAACCGTTGGGCCCTTCGATCCATCCAATGAGCGTTAGGCGGACCTGCAGGGGTCCGGCTGCACGGGTGCAGGACCTTCGCCGAGAAGGCCGACCTTACCCCCGTTGATGTGCCCGCGGGCACGGATGAGGCGACGGTTCCTGCCCCCGGGGCCCATGGGCCCGCACGGAGGCCGAGGCAGCACCCCCGGAGTTCGCGCACGGAGCGTGGCCGGGGTCACAACCGAAACCCCCTCGAGGAGGATTCAGGATGATTTCCCGCCGGAAGTGGCTGGGCACGACCCTCGGCGCCGGTGCGGCGCTGGCCCTCGACACAAGGGTCCTGGGGGCGCTGGAGCGTCTCTCCGCCCGTGAGCTCATCACCCGGGCCATCCCCGGCTCCGGCGAGCGGCTGCCGGTGGTGGGCCTCGGCAGTTCGGCCACCTTCGCCCAGGTGGCACGAAGCGAGGATGTCTCGGCCATCCGGGCGGTACTGGCCCGCCTGCACGAGCTGGGTGGCCGCGCCTTCGACACCGCGCCGGGGTACGGCGCCTCGGAGGAGGTGGCGGGTGAGGCGGCGCAGCGTCTGGGGATCGCTCAGGACCTCTTCTGGGCCACCAAGCTGAACGTAGCGCCGCCCGGATCGCAGGCGGACCCGGCAGCGGCGAGGGTGCAGCTCGCTGCCTCGTTCCAGCGCATCGGCACCCCGGCCATCGATCTGATCCAGATCCACAACATGGGTGACCTCGCCACCCAGCTTCCCATCCTCAGGGAGGCGAAGGAGGAAGGCCGCGTCCGCTACATCGGGGTGACCACCACCTTCGAGCCCCAGTACGAGGGACTCCTGCAGGTGATGCGCACCGAGCCCATCGACTTCATCGGCATTGACTACGCGGTGGACAACCGGGCCGCGGAGGAGACCTTCCTCCCGCTGGCCCGCGACCGGGGGATCGCTGTGATGGTCTACATGCCCTTCGGCCGCACGCGCCTCTGGAACCGCGTGGCAGGCAAGGAGGTGCCGTCCTGGGCGGAGGAGTTCGACGCCCACAGCTGGGCCCAGTTCTTCCTCAAGTACGTGGGCAGCCACCCGGACGTCACGGTCATCACGCCCGCCACCAGCCGACCCGAGAACATGGCGGACAACATGGGCGGGGCCATGGGGCGGCTGCCGGACGAAGCGACCCGCCGCCGCATGGCGCAGTTCGTGGACACGCTTCCGTCGGCCTGAGGGGAGCCCGCCCCATCATGACCGAGGCCCTGCAGCGTTTCGCCAACGTCCGGCGGGACGAGATTCCCGCCCTCCTGGCCTCGGTGGCCTTCTTCTTCTGCGTGTTGACGGCGCTCATGGTGATCCGTCCGGCCCGGGAGGCG
>JBJHBX010000569.1:0-2400 GCA_050485725.1 Gemmatimonadales bacterium
GGCGGGGCACGAGCGACTCGGGGTCGTCGGGAGTCTCCTCCTCCTCGACCTCGGCGTATTCTTCCTCGCGGACCGCCTTGAAGTTGAACTCGTCGAGCAGCATCTCGATCTGGTCGAAATCGAGGCGCTGGTTGATCGTCACCATGAGGCCGAGGTTCTTGAAGGCCGCGCCCACGAGCTGGTTCGACGACACGTCGATCAGTTCCGAGAGCTCGGCGACCGTGAGGAACTCGTTGACCCGGACGGTCTTCGCTTCTTCCTCGGCGCGCTGGCGAACCTCCTCGGCGCGCATTTCCATTTCCTCGCGCGTGGGGCCCGCAGCGCCCTTCCGACGCTTCTTCTTGCCCCCGCCGCCGCCCTTGAGTTCGGCCATGACGCGCTGGATGTTGTCCTGGACCGCGTCCTGGTCCACGCCGCCCCGGCGCTTTCCCTTCTTCTTGTCCTTCTTCCTTCCGTCGGCGGTGTACCCGTCGGCCTGGATGCGGACCTGTCCGCCAGGCCCCGCGCTCGCCGCCGGGGTGGGTCGAACCGGGGCGGCCGGCTGACCGGCACGCGCCGACTTGAGCTTGCGGGACGGCTTTGCACCTGCCCCTTCAGCTTCCCCTCCGGATGCAGCCGCTTCGGCGGCGGGTGCAGCGGCCGGCGCCCGTTCGGGTTGCGGCTCCGCGTGCTCCGCGGGCACTCCTTCCCCGACCGGGGCCGACGGGACCGAGGCCTCGTGAGGTTCGGCCGGAGCGGAGGCCTCGGCGGCCTCCTCGGCCGGGGTCGATTCGGTCGCGGAGTCGTCCGCCACGGTCCCGGCATCGGCGGTCGGCGCAGCCGCCTCCGGCTCCGGCGACCCGGTGGCCGGGACTTCGGCCTGCTCCGCCTCGGCGGACTCCGGCTCGGGCTCGGGCTCGGCGCGGCGACGTCGGCGGCGCGTGGACGGCTTCGACTCCTCGATGGCAGCCTGGATCGCCGCCGAAACGTTCTTCCTGCCGGCCCGGAGTTCGCGTTCGACGCGGGTGCGCACGACGGCCGCGTCGGCCTCGCTCACCGCGTCTCCCGCCGCGCGCGCAACGATTCCGAGCGCGCGGAGGAGCCCCAGCAGCTCGTCCGTCGTGACTCCAAGTTCACCTGCCAGCTCAACGACCCGCATCAGTTCCCGATTCCTCCTGCCCGGCTCGCCGCTCCTCCCGTCGTTCGGGAAGAGCCCGCGCCAGTGACTCTGCAAATGAGGCCCCGCTCACGGCCACGACCGCCAGCGGACCCGATCCCACCGCCGCGCCGAGCGTCGCCCTGTCGGGCACCCACCGGACCGGCACCGGGTGGTGCCTGAGCACCCCCTTCACCTTCTTCAGCTGCCCGTCGGCGGCGTCGGCGGCGAACACCACGAGCCGTGCCGAATCGGCATGGACCGCGGCGCGCACCGCCTCCGTTCCGAGGACCACGGCGCCGGCCCGTCGGGCCAGCCCCAGCAACCCCATCCCGTCAGGAACGGGTCGCGGCTCCGTCGGCCGCCTCGTCATCGGACTCCGCCTCCACGGCATCGGCCTCGGCTTCGGCGACCGGTGTCGCCTCCTCACCGCCCTCGTCGGTCGCCCCGTCCTCCGGGGCGTCCTCCTCGCCTTCCACGACGGTCAGCTCGTCGATGATCGCCACGATCTCGTCGGCTGACGCCTCGTCCAGCCCGTCGACCTTCAGCAGATCGTCCCGCTCCAGGTCGATGATGTCGAGAAAGGTACGATAGCCAGCCCCTTCGAGGGCCGCCAGACTGCCTTCCGACAGCTGCAGCTCGGTGAGCGGGAAGTCCGAGGTCTCGAGCCCCTCGTCACCGGTGCTCTCGGAGAAGAGGGCACCGCTCACCCCCTTCTCGAGCCACTCCCTCGAGCCGTAGAGATCGATCTGCCATCCGATGAGCTGCGAGGCGAGCCTGACGTTCTGACCGTTGCGGCCGATGGCCAGCGAAAGCTGGTCCTCGTCGACGATCGCCGTGACCACCTGGCGGGCCGGATCGGGAATGACCTTCGACACCCGGGCCGGCGCCAGCGATCGGCGCGCGAAGGTCTCCGTGTCGGGGGACCATGGCACGATGTCGATCCGCTCACCCCCCAGCTCCGAAACCACGGCCTGGACACGCGAACCCTTCAGGCCCACGCAGGCGCCCACCGGGTCGATGGACTCGTCCCGCGACCAGACGGCGATCTTCGTTCGCCCGCCGACCTCGCGCGCCCGTTCCTTGATCTCGACGATCCCCTGGTAGATCTCGGGCACCTCGAGCTTGAAGAGTGCCTCCACGAAGAGCGGATCCGCTCTCGAGAGGATCAGGCGTGGTCCCTTCGGCGTCTCCTCGACCTTCTTGAGCACGGCGCGGATCGAGTCCCCCTGCCGGAAGCGCTCCCTCGGGTTCTGCTCCTTCCA
>JBJHBX010000570.1:0-2394 GCA_050485725.1 Gemmatimonadales bacterium
GACGTGAGGGCCGCCTTCATCTTCATGGGCGGCTTCATGACCTCCTGGAGCGCGCCGTCGATCCGATAGCGGACCCGGATCTCCTTCTCGTACGGCTCGATGTGAATGTCGGAGGCGCCCTTCACGACGGCGTCCGTGAGGAGCCCGTTGATGAACCGGACGACCGGCGCCGCATCGATCTGCTCCCGGAGCGCGGCAACCGAGACCTCCTCGTCGGAGTCCTCGATGACCTCGACGTCTTCCTCGAGGATATCGGAGAGGATCTCCTGCATCCGTTCGTCGACCGTGTCGTAGTACTTCTCCAGGTGACGCCGCAGGGTCACTTCGCCGACCAGCACCGGCTCGATCTCGTAGCCGGTGGCGAACTTCAGGTCATCGATTGCGGCCAGGTCGGACGGGTTCACCATGGCCACGGTGAGGCGGCGGCCGACCCGCCGCAGGGGGATCACGAGGTTCTTGAGGGCCAGCTCTGCCGGAACGAGCCTCAGGATCCGGGGCTCCACCTCGATCCGGTCCAGGTCGACCGCCTGGACCTTGAGCCCCTTCGACAGGGCCAGCACGAGGGCGCTCTCTTCCACGAACCCCAGCTTGACGAGGGCGGCGCCGATCCGGGTATTCGCGGCCCGGGCCTCTGCAGCGGCCTTCTGGAGCTGGTCGTTCGAAACGAGACCCTCGGACACCAGGAGGTCGCCAACGCGGTCCTGGGCGAGTTTGCTGCTCATGGGCGGCGGAACCGATGCGGGAGGCGGGAGACGAACGCCGGAAACATTTGATTCCGGGCTTCCGGGGGAAGGTACGGCACGCCCGTCAAGCCGGTCAAGCGCGGTGACCCCCGGCGCTCCTACCATACGACGGCCGCCTCCCGCAGGCGCTCGACCATGGCGGGGCCGATTCCCTGTACCCGCGTCAGCTCTTCGAGGGACGCGAAGGGGCCGTGCAGGGCCCGATCTTCCACGATTCGTGCGGCCAGTGCCGGGCCGACCCCCGGAAGCGCCTGGAGCTCGACGATCCCGGCGCGGTTCAGGTCGAGCAGGCCTGCTGATCCGGGGCCCGAGGCCGCGGAACCGGTGCCCCGTGGCCCCAGGCCCGCCCCGGGCGGCGCGGGACCGAAGCCCAGGTGCGGTCGGAGGCGTTCCAGGGTGGCGGGCCCGATTCCCGGGACCTCCAGGAGCATGTCGGGACCCGTGATCCACCCGCGGGCCTCGCGGAAGGCGACGATCCGGTCGGCCAGCGCCGGCCCGACCCCGGGGAGCCGCGCGAGCTCGACGGCGTCGACCTGGTTCGGGTCGAGCCGTTCTCCCGGGGCCAGCGGCGTGCGGCGGCGTGCCTCGTCGGCCACCGCGGCCTCGGTCGCAGGCAGCAGGGTCTCGTAGGCCGAGGCGTCGGGAGGAAGGAGGGGCGGAACCGGGCGCACCTCCCAGCCGAACCGGACCAGGGAGGCGAGCAGGAGAATCCAGACCCCGATCCAGAGGGCGCGTCGCTCGTCGTCGTTCATGGCCCGAACCTCGCGGGGCCAACGGGGCGCGGGAATGGCTGCCGGGGACCGGGTCAGTACCGGAACGGATCCAGGGGCTGCCGGCGTCGGTCGAGCCGCTCCACGGGCCCCGCCGCGAACTCCATGCGCCCCCAGACGCCCACCTGGAACTGCCGTAGCCCGGTCTCGAAGGCGCTGAAGGCCTGGCGATCGAGGAAGGCCACCTGCCCACCCACTTCGAAGCCCTGGACCAGCGTGTCGAGTCCGAGGCTGATCGAGCGGGTCATGCGCTCAAGGAAGGGGACGCATCCCTCGGTACCCACGGGAACGCGGCATTCCTCGAGGCGGCCGTACTGCGCGAGGAAGGAGAGCCGGAAGGGCCCGCCGAGCGGAGACTCGAGCCCGGGGCGTGGGCGGAGCCTCGTCTCGAGGGAGATGCCGTGCTCGGCCTGGTCCCGCCCGGTGAGGCCCGTGGGATCCACCCCCTCTCCGGTCGTGATCGTGCCCCGGTAACGCGCCGTGATCCCGCCAGCCAGCTCGAGGGTGAGCTCGACCGGCACCCGCACCTCGGAGCGGCTCCGCGCCTGGAACTCGCCTCCGTAGCTCACCTCCTCGCGGAGCCGGAGGACACCCGAGGTGAAGGCCACCCGCTCGAGGCGGCCGGACCACTCGCCCGGCAGCGGAAGGTTCGAGGCGCCGAAGCGCACGTCGGGCCAGCTCCGCGTCCATCCCTCGCGCTGGGACCGACGGTCGAGCGAGGTGACCTCGGTGTCCTGCAGGTTCAGGTTCAGGAAGAACGAGGCCGGAAGCCGCACTCCGGAACCGAGGGTCAGGGCGCGTCGCTCGACCACCGAGGCCGCTCGCACGCCGTCCAGGAAGGCCAGGTCGTCGGCGCGCCCCAGGCCGAGCCGGAACCCCGC
>JBJHBX010000571.1:0-2392 GCA_050485725.1 Gemmatimonadales bacterium
GATCACGAACGACGAGCATGCTGACCGTCGCGCCGCCCTCGCGGAGCGCGTCGGTGACGGTCTCGTCGTGGCCATGGGGAGCGCAGCACCCCCCCAGGACTACATCCCCTTCTTCCAGAACAGCCTCTTCCGGTACCTGACCGGCTTCACCGAGACCGACGCCGCACTGGTCATGGTCGTCGAGGGGGGGAACCGGTCCGAAACCCTCTTCGTGAACCCCCGCGACCCCGCCTACGAGACCTGGTCCGGGATCCGGATGGGCCCCGAGGCATCGCGGGAGCGGACCGGAATCCCGGGGCGGGACGTGGCCGACTTCGAGGCGTTCGTGGATTCGCTCCTCGCGTTCCACGACGAGGTGCGGGTCGTCGGGCCCTTCCAGCCCGGGGCCGCCATCCAGAACGACGTGACCCAGCGCCTGAACCGGATCGTGGAGCGGGCCGACGGCGTCACGCTGCGCCCGGTGAACGCCCAGGTGAATGCGCTTCGGGCCATCAAGTCCGAGGCCGAGTTCGAGCTGCTCCGCCGGTCCATCGAGATCACCGTCGAGGCCCACCGGGAGGTGCTCGCCCGCCTGGCCCCCGGCCGGAACGAGTTCGAGATGCAGGCGGCGATCGAGGCCACCTTCCGCCGCTACGGCTCCGAGCGGCCGGCCTTCGCGTCGATCGTCGGGTCCGGACCGAACTCGACGATCCTTCACTACAACGCGAACGACCGCTTCATGGAAGAGGGCGACGTGGTCGTGGTGGACATCGGGGCGAGCTTCGGCGGATACGCCGCCGACGTGACCCGCACCTACCCGGTGAGCGGCCGCTTCTCGGCCGAGCAGCGGATCCTCTACCAGCTCGTGCGCGACGCGCAGGCGGCTGCCGAGGCGATGGCGGCGCCAGGGGTGTCGATGGCCGCGATGAACGCCGAAGCCGTCCGCATCCTGTCGGAGGGGCTCGCTCGCGAGGGGCTCATCGAATCGCCGGGTGCCACCTTCCAGACCGCGTCGGGCGGTGTCGCGCCCCAGTATTCGCTCTACTACATGCACGGCCTGGGGCACGGCATCGGCCTGGACGTGCACGACCCCAACCCCCAGCCGCTGGCTCCCGGCGCCGCCTTCAGCATCGAGCCGGGGCTCTACGTGCGGCCGAACCTCCTTGCGGACGTCGTGCCCGACACCGAGGCGAACCGGCGCATGATCGCGGCGATCCGACCCGCCTTCGAGCGCTTCTCCGGCATCGGGATCCGGATCGAGGACGACTACTTCCTGACGGATGCCGGGCTCGAGTGGATCTCCACCGCCCCCCGCGAGATCGACGAGATCGAGGCGGCGCTCGCGACCCCGCGCGCCGACACGGATCGGAATGCCGAATGGGTGGAGTGGTTCCGGCGGATGAGGTGACGGGCGAGACCCCGCACGCATCCCCGGCGGCACCTCCGGCGGCGCCACCGGAGCCCGGGGTGATCACCGAGCCTCCCGCCACCCCCGGCCTCCCCTGGCGGAGCACCACGGCGGCGATTCTGCTGGGGGCCGGTGGCTGGATCGGCGGGCGCGTGCTGGCGGGCCGACCGGAGTTGGCGGAATCGCTCCTCGCCGGCGGCCCGCACCCCGCCCTCGTTCGCGCCATGACCACGTCCACCGGCGCCTCTCCCGTGCCGGTGGCCGAGCTCCTGGTCCTGGTGCTGCTCGCCTGGGTCGCCTTCCTGCCCTGGCGTCGTCGACCCGGGGCAGCCGGGCTTCGGCTCCTGCGGGGGGCGGCGCTCCTCTTCCTGGCATTCCAGCTTCTCTGGGGGGTGCAGTATGCCCGCCCGAGCCTCGAGGATCGCCTCGGGATGCCGTCGGCCGGACAGGTCCCCGAGTCCGAGCTCGTCGCACTGGCCACGGCGCTCGTGGAGCGGACGAACGCCCTCTACCTTGAGCTCCATGGCAGCCCCGACGCGGGATCGCCGACCCCGGCCCCCATTCGCGCGGGCCCGATGGGACCCGCCCGCACCGCCCTGGATGCGAGCTGGACCGAGGTGGTTCGACGCTGGGGGCTTCCCGCCGCGATGGGGGCCCCTCGGGCCGCCCCCCGATACGCCCTCTCGACGCCACTCCTCCGCTGGACCGGAATTTCGGGGGTCTTCGTCCCGTGGACCGGCGAGGGGCTCGTGCTCTCGGACCTGGCGGGAGCCGCGGTACCCCACACCCTGGCCCACGAGTCGGCACACCAGCGCGGCGTGGCCCGGGAGTCCGACGCGAACGCCCTCGCCTACCTGCTGAGCCTCGAGTCGCCCGACCCCGCCGCCCGCTACGCCGGTGCCCTGTTCCTGCAGCGGCAGGCGCTCCAGGCCCTCGCCCGCCGCGACTCCGAGGCCACCCTCCGGCTGGTGGAGGCCCGCCACCCCGGCGTGCAGCGCGACATCG
>JBJHBX010000572.1:0-2384 GCA_050485725.1 Gemmatimonadales bacterium
CAGCATCACGAGGTCGAGCCACTCCGCGGTCAGGAAGGTGGGACGCTTCGGAGGGATCACCTTCCTCATCGCCCACGCGGATCGAGGTTCGGCAGGGACGCCTCGTCGCGCACGTAGCGGTTGAGCCGGTCGGAGCCGCGCAGGACCAGGATCGAGGCACCCTGGTCAAGACGCTCCGGCCAGCGCACGGCAGAGCGGGCCTCGAGCGCGGCGTCGAAGGCGTCACTCATGCCCGCACCCACGACCGCCGCACGGATGCGGTCCGTTCGGTTCGGCGGGAGAAGGTTCAGGTGGCCGTTCACATCGGCTCCCCCAGATGCCTCCGCCCGCTCCCCTCCCGCGTGGCCCGGGTACTGGCCGTGAGAGATGTGCAACGGCCAAGCAGGGAGAGCGGCATGCGTCCGGGCGTCATCGCGAACCTCGTCGGTGCTGGATGGTGGACAGGAGCGGGCCCCGCCGGATCACGCACAGGACCCTCAGGGTCTGACGTCGAGCGTCGCCTGGACGGACCGGGCAGCGCCACCCGCCGCGCGGCTCCGGGTATTCACCCCGGTCGCCCTTCACGCCGGCCTCGCGGGCCAGCCCGAGCCCCTGGCGAAAAGGCTTGACCGAAGGGGGAGCCGCTGCCGATGGTGGGGACGGGCGTCACACCCGCCGCCATGCATCCCTCCTTCCCCGGAGGTGTCCGATGTGGAGCCGCCCCGCGTGGAACCGTCCGATGTCGTGCCGATCGAGACCTGGCCTGCGGATGTCCCTTTCGCCGCCGTCGGCCCGGCTGGGTGGAGCTACGATCCTCGCGGCCTCGATCCTCGCGTTCGTCGCCCTCCCCGTCCAGGCGGCGGCCCAGGACGGGGGCCGGGGCGAGGGCCTCCTCCTGCGTCTGGCCGAGCTTCAGCAGCTCGTTGCGCTGGGCGCCGAGGCCGTTCCGGCCTGGGTTGACCTGGAGGTCCGGATCTACGAGGAGTTCTGGCCCCGACCCGAGTGGGGACGCATGGAGATCACCTTCCGGGATGCAGGGAACTGGACCTTCGTGCACGGAGGTGCGGAAGGTGGGGAACGGTTCCACCTCGCCCCCGGGATCCCGGGGGAAGGTGCTGGTTCCCTCCGCTCGATCTCGGAGGTGGCCGGGTTTGCCAACGAGGTATGCTGGGACGGGAGCGGGAACCGCCACGAGACGGAGTACGAGGGCCCCCCTCGCATCGGTCCCGGGGCCTTCCGCGTCGGAACCGAAGGCGACCCCATCACCCTTTGGTACGGCGCCCCCATCATCGAGATGGTCCATCCTGGCCACGCCCATCTCCCGCAGCTGTCCGACTGCTTCTCGATGGCCGTGCGTGACCTCGTCGAACTCCGGGTCTCGACCTCCGAACTCGAGGAAGATGCGGAGGGGGCGGTGGTGAACGAGGACGGCGACTTCCTCCTGGCCACGCTGTCGTGGAACGCCCTCGCCGCGGCGGCCCGGGGGGACGGCGACCCGGTCCCGCTCGAGCTGATTCTCGAGACGGAGGGAATCCTGTTCGAGGTTCGGGGAAGCATCAGTCCTCCGCGCCGCTGAACGGGCTCCCGCTGGCGGAGGCATACCCTGGCAGACCTCGCGTTCGCCCTGCGACGTGCGGGCCCGGGGGCCTCACTCGCCGGCTGGAAGCCCGCGATGTCCGGTCGATTCCGCCTCGAGCATCCGCCATGCCTCGTCGAGGCTCTCGTCGAGGGGGGCGACCTGGAGAAGCCGTCCGGGCGCGCTGGGGAGTCCGGCCGAGGCGGAGAAGACGAGCGCCCCCTGGGCAGCCGCACGGTCGGCGCTCGTCTGCCGAAGTTCCCGGCTCTTCACCAGCCAGTACGCGGCGAACGCCCATACCCCGAAGGCCTCGACGAAGAACACCCAGGGCGTCCCATCGGCCGACCCGCGGAGAAGCCAGGCAACGAGCAGGGCAACAGCTGGAGAGGTCACCATCATCGCCCCCAGGATCCGGTAGAGCCGCTCCAGGCGGCGTGCTCGGTCGGTGTCGCGAATCAGCGAAAGGGTGTCCGACGCGCGAAAGAGGCTGACATGGGCAATGCAGAGAAAGAACCCGACCGCCGCAACCACGTGCACGTAGTTCGCGAATTCCCATGCATCGCCGGAGCGGGTCGGAAAGAGGGCCACGCACACCGACAGTGCACCGGCCAGCGTCAGGGCAAGGTGCTCGGCCCGGCTGAACCCCTTGTACAGGTAGAGTGCCACGCCGATGGCACAGAGCGCGCCCACGAAGACGTTCCGCATCTCCGTGTAGTAGTAGGCGCTCATGGAGCCCTGGAGGGGCACGCCACCAAGGCCCAGGCCACCGAGCCAGAGGACGAAGGGGAGCGCGGCACCGATGACCGCGATTCCCACGCGGAGGCTCAGG
>JBJHBX010000573.1:0-2370 GCA_050485725.1 Gemmatimonadales bacterium
ACCTGGAACGCGAGGTCCACGATCACGCGGGGCGCGCCTTCAACGTGGGCTCGGGCCCGCAGCTGCAGCAGGTGCTCTTCGAGGAGCTCGAGCTCCCGAAGACCCGGCGCATCAAGACCGGCTACTCGACGGATGCCTCGGCGATGCAGAGCCTGCTGGGGCTGCACCCGATCGTGGAGGCCGTGCTGGAATGGCGGGAGGTCAGCAAGCTCTTGACGACCTACGTCGACGCATTGCCTCCCCTGATCGACCCGGAGACCGGGCGGATCCACACCACGTTGTCGCAGACGATCGCCGCGACCGGCCGTCTGTCGTCCTCCCACCCGAACCTGCAGAACATCCCGGTTCGTCGCGAGGAAGGTCGTGAGATCCGGCGCGCGTTCGTGCCGGGGGAGGGGTTCACGGCGCTCCTCGTGGCCGACTACTCCCAGATCGAGCTGCGGATCATGGCGCACCTGTCCGGTGACGAGGGGCTGCTGGACGCCTTCGGTTCCCGGGAGGACATCCACGCGACCACGGCCGCGAAGGTGTTCGACCTGCCCCTGGCGGACGTCGACGGCGCCCTGCGCGACCGAGCGAAGGCCGTCAACTACGGGTTGGCCTATGGGTTGACGGCCTACGGCCTCGGACAGCAGCTACGCATCCCACCCGACGAGGCGCAGGAGATCGTCGACGCCTACTTCGCGCGCTTCCCCAAGGTGAAGAGCTTCCTCGACGCGGCCGTCTCCCAGGCCACCCGCGAGGGCTACACCACCACCCTGTTCGGGCGACGTCGCTACCTGCCCGACCTGCGCTCCGACAACCGCAACCGTCGGCAGATGGCGGAACGCATGGCGTTGAACGCGCCGATCCAAGGCACCGCCGCGGACGTGATCAAGCTCGCCATGATCGACCTGCAGGCGGCCCTGGATCGTTCCGGGCTGCGGACCCAGCTGCTTCTGCAGGTCCACGACGAGGTGATCCTCGAGGTGCCCGACGGCGAGATGGAGCGCGCGGAGGCCCTGGTCGTGGACACGCTCTCCCAGGTCGTGGAGCTGGCCGTTCCCCTGGAGGTGGACACCGCGTTCGGTCCCACCTGGTTCGACACCCAGAAGCACTGAGGGGACACCGACCCGCCGAAGCGTCGCAGGGAGGGGCTGAAGCGGGTTCCCTCGGCGGTTCTGGGCGGATCGAGACATCCCGACGTGCGCGGGCGGCGCAGGGGTTGCTCGACGCGGACGCCTGGGCTTACGTATGGTGTCGTAGGGCGGCTGGGGGAGGGACCTTCGGCCGTGCCACACCGGTGTGAGAGCGTTCACACTCGGGGGGTGCGTCCGGACGCCCGATCCGGCGCACGACGGGAGATACACATGAGGAAGTACGCGAGAGTTCTGGCGCTGATGACCGTCGGCGCCCTCATCCTCGCGGCCTGCGGCGACGAGGATGGCGCCGCGGAGTCGCCCGACGAGGGGGTCGAGGCCCCTGCGGAGGACGGCGAGGACGCCGACCCTGCGGAGGACGACGACGCCGGCGCCGAGGACGATGCGGCCGCGGACGCGCCCGATCTGTCCGGGACCAGCGTCTCGGTCTTCGGCGCGCCCACCAGCGTCGAGGAAGCCTCCATGAACGCCGTGATCCAGGAGTTCTTCAACGAGCCGACGGGCGCCAACGCCCAGTACGAGGGATCGGACAGCTTCGAGGAGCAGGTCCAGATCCGCATCGAGGGCGGCAACCCGCCCGACATCGCCCTGTTCCCCCAGCCCGGCGCGGTCATCGAGCAGGCGGAGCTCGGCAACGCGGTGGCGCTGGAGGATCTCGGCTTCGACATCGCCGAACTCGAGGAGATCTTCGGTTCCTACCTGCTGTCCCTCGGTGAGTACGACGGCAAGCACTACGGCATCCCGACCAACGTCAACTACAAGAGCATGGTCTGGTACAACGTCCCGGTCTTCGAGGAAGAGGGCTACGAGATCCCGGAGACGTGGGACGACCTGATCGCCCTCTCCGAGCAGATGGTCGAGGACGGCTACACGCCGTGGGCCATCGGCACCGGCTCGGACGCCGCCACCGGGTGGCCGGCGACCGACTGGATGGAGGATCTCATGCTCCGCACGGTGGAGCCCGAGGTCTACGACGAGTGGGTCGCCGGGGACCTGCCCTTCGACTCGCCCGAGGTCCGCAACGCGGCCGAGCTCTTCGCCGAGATCGCGTTCAACGAGGACTTCATCGTCGGTTCGACGGCCAACATCCCCGACCTGGACTTCCGCGACGCCCCGGACGCGTTGTTCGCCGACGACGGTGCGTTGATGCACCGCCAGGCCAGCTTCGTGACCAGCTTCTTCCCCTCGGGCACGACCCTCGGGGAGGACGTCGACTGGTTCCAGTTCCCGG
>JBJHBX010000574.1:0-2367 GCA_050485725.1 Gemmatimonadales bacterium
TGCGTTCGACGGCATCTCCCTACGCGATGGGAGACGGGCTGGCGATGGCGGCCCGGGCAGGGGCCCTTCTCGATGGAATGGAGTTCGTCCAGTTCCATCCCACCGCCCTCCGGGTGGCGGCGGACCCACTCCCGCTCGTGACCGAGGCACTCCGGGGCGAGGGCGCGACCCTCGTCGACGGTCGGGGGATCCCGATCGTGACCGGGGACGCTCCGGGGCGAGGCGGGCTCGCGAGCCGCGACGAGGTCGCGCGGCTGCTCTGGTCCCGCATGGAGGCGGGAGACAAGGTGTTCCTCGATGCCCGGGAGGCCCTCGGAGCCGACCTGCCTCGGCGTTTCCCCGGGGTGCACGCCCGCTGCCTGGAGCATGGAATCGACCCCGTCCGGGAGCCGATCCCGGTGACCCCGGCGGCCCATTACCACATGGGAGGCATCGCCGTCGATGCCGACGGGCGGAGCTCCCTGCCAGGGCTCCGGGCCGCGGGTGAGGTGGCTTCCACCGGCGTCCACGGCGCGAACCGCCTCGCATCGAACTCGTTGCTGGAGGGCCTCGTGTACGGACGCCGGGCGGGGGAGGCAGCGCGTGCCGATCTCGAGGCCGGAACCACGGCCCGGACGCTGGAGGCCGGCACGCGTCCGCAGCCGACCGGTTCGGTGTCTGCGCCGTTCCGCCTTCCGCCGCAGGAGCGCCAGCGGCCCGAATCCGAGCTCCTGCTTGCCCTCCGCACCCTGCTCTGGGAGGGGGCCGGGGTGATCCGGAACGGGCCGGGGCTCCGGAGAATGCTCGAGGGGCTCGACGCACTCGAGGCCGAGGCCGGGGCCCTGGGCCCGAGCGCGGCGGCCACGCTCGCGAACCCCCTGGTGGTGGCGCGGGCCATTGCCCGGGGTGCGCTCGAGCGCGACGAATCGGTCGGAAGCCACTTCCGAAGCGACGCACGGCCCGCGGCGCGCAGCGCGTCGCCTGTCCAGAGGGTGTCCTGATGCATCGCATCCTCTTCGAAGCGGTGGTGGATGCGGCCCTGAAGGAAGACCTGGGGCGGGGGGGCGACCTGACGAGCGAGGGGACGATCCCGGCGGGAACCCGCGCCCGCGGCGTCCTCGTCGCGCGGACCCCGGGGGTGATCGCCGGACTCGACGTGGCGAGCTTCGCCTTCGAGCGGCTCGACCCGGAGCTCCGCTTCGACCTTGCCGTGGCCGATGGAGACGCGGTCGAGGCCGGTTGGACGCTCGCCCGGCTCGAGGGCGATGCCCGAGCCCTCCTCGCCGCGGAGCGGACCGCGCTGAACTTCCTCGGTCACCTGTCGGGAATCGCCACGGCCACCGCCGGCGTGACGAGGTCCATCGCGGGGACGGGTGCGCGGGTGACGTGCACCCGGAAGACCACTCCCGGGCTCCGGACCCTCGAGAAGTATGCGGTGCGCATGGGTGGGGGTGCCAACCACCGGACCGGACTCGACGACGGAATCCTGATCAAGGACAACCACCGCCGTGTCGCGGGCGGAGTGCGGGCGGCCGTCGAGGGGGCCCGCGCCCGCGCCGGGCACATGGTGCGCATCGAGCTCGAGGTCGACACCCTGGCCGAGCTCGAGGAGGGACTCGCGCTCGGGGTGGACGCCTTCCTCCTCGACAACATGACTCCGAACGAGCTGCGCCAGGCGGTGGCGATGTCGGGGAGGCGCGCGGTGCTGGAGGCCTCGGGGGGAATCACCCCGGAGCGCGCCCGGGAGGTGGCGGAAACCGGTGTGGACCTGCTTTCCATCGGGTGGCTGACGCACAGCGCGCCTTCGCTCGACGTTTCGCTCGACCTGGAGCCGCTCGCGGACTGAGGCGCGGGTCGCTTGCGCCCGTTTCCGTTCCGTGACGAAGGCGTGATGCCGCCGTCAAAGAGGACCGCAAGCTTGAGGAGTTCCCCGCGCTCCGCGAACCCCGCGTCCCGACATGGCCCTCGCGCCCTTCTGCCCATGACCGTTGCCCCGCGCCACTCTCTCAGGTCCTGCCCGATCTGCCTGGCCGCCCTTCTCCTCGTCGGCCTGTTCTCGATCCCGGGTGCCGTCGCGGCCCAGAACACCCTCGTCGTCGAGGGTGTGCCTCGCTACACCCCGACGGCGTACCCGGACCGGATCGTGCTGACCTTTGGAGGCGACCCCAGCCGGAGCCAGGCGGTGACGTGGCGAACGGCGTCTTCGGTGGCCGAGGCGGTGGCCGAGATCGCGCCCGCCGGGGACTCCCCGGCGCTTCACCTGTCGGCACGCACGTTCCATGGGACCACGACCCCCCTCGAGGCCGAGAACGGTCTTGCGCATCACCATTCGGTGGTGTTCACCGACCTGCGGCCGAACACGCTCTACGCCTACCGCGTCGGCGGCGA
>JBJHBX010000575.1:0-2348 GCA_050485725.1 Gemmatimonadales bacterium
TAGCCGAAGGGCTCCATCGAGTGCGCCCAGTTGAGTCGACCATACAGGGGTGAACCGCCCGTTGTGAGCGCCTCCAGCGTCTGGACGGCGGAGCCGGAGAGGGCCAGGAGGACGCCCCCGGTCCGATACCGCTCGCCATGCTCCCAGATGGCATTGAGCTCGGAGGCCACTTCGGCCAGGCCGGTGCTACCGTCGGCAAGATACTGAAACTCATCGATGACCAGGACGATGTCCTCGGTCGGCTTCATCTCGAGCAGCGCGCGGAAAACGGTCCGCCAGGTGGGATGGTCCTCCGGTGCAAGCGGGACGCCGGCCCAGTTTGCCGCTTCCGCGATCAGCGTTCGTCGGTTGATCTCCGGACCGGTCGCGGAGGCGACGAAGTAGAACGCCCGCTCCCTCGGCCAGAGGTTCGTGAGGAGATACGTCTTTCCGACGCGCCGGCGCCCGTAGATGAGGGCGAGCTTGGGCGCCCGGGAGTCCGCCAGGTCGCGAAGTCGGTCGCATTCTTCCTCGCGATCGACGATTCGTTTGGGCATGGTGGCCTCGGGGTGCAGGTATCATGACATGCCACTGTAGTGGCATGCTAGTGTGATTGCATCCCCTCGGTCAAGGCACGGGGGCCCCGTTCGTCGAGGCCGCGGAGGGGGGGGGGCCGCGGGCCCCGGCAGCCGGGCGCGACCCCAGCAGTCGGCCACCACCCCGCAGCCCTCGAGACCGAGAAGAATCCGCCCGTTCGGGGTGCCGAACATTTCGAGAATTGGATCCTTCCCGGAACGCGGGAAGGATTCCGCATTCGCGGCTCGGATTCCGGCTCGAGTTCCGCATCCTTCTCGCAATTCGGGAAAGATTCGAAGCTCGAGGGTCGGCAGACCCCCAGGTCGCACATCTTTATCGGAGCCCGCTGGTCGCGGGCCCTTTTCGAGTCGCGGGGCCTTCTCGTATCGCGGGCTCGACGACAGCGTCTCGCTGACCGCCGACGCGGGATCCCCGAGCTACGGTCCGGGCGCTCGCTGATCGGTGAGCCCGATGTGAGCCCAGTCCGTGGCGTCACGCCATCGTCCGAGGGGCAGCCCCCGCGTCCAGACAGGTCGAGCACGAGAACGGGAAGAGGCCGGAAACCACGCCATCTCGCGACCCACGGGCAGTAGCGAAGCCACAGAGATGCACCAGACCCCCCGCAGGCCGAGTTCATGAACATCGCGGCCGACCGACTGGCAGACACCACGGTCCACCGGCAAGCCGGAAGCCAGAAGTGGATAGCTCGGGGGAAGTCCCAGCGACGCGAGTCCGGGTCCACTGACCGCGTCGGCACAGCGCTGGCCGCGGGGTAGCGTGACCGCGACGAGTTCGAATGCATCGTCGGCCAGGTCATCGGCAGTGAAGGGCTGATCGTTCACCATCCGGTCGACCTGGAGACGCGCCGTTCCCACGTCGGCGTTCAGGTAGAGGACGGGGAACGAACCGGGAGGATTCCACCGGCCTCCTGCTGCCTCCGCGAAGGACGGGTCCAGCGGATCCACCCAGAGGGGATCTGCAACCCGCAGCCAGACCCGCCTGTCGGGGAAGTTCACCGTGCGGGGAGGCTTCAAGGCTGAACCCGTCGAAGGTCGAACATGCTCGTGACCGCCTCCCGCACCTCGCGATGCCGGCCTTCGCATGCCATTTCGTAGAGCGACAGGCCCCCCAGGGAGGGCGCCGATCGACGGACCACAGCGGGAATGCGCTCCCTCTTGAGCTTCCGGCTCAGGATTCCGGTCGCCGCGTCCAGGTCGGCGACGGCCGTCGCGCGCTCGGAGGGGATGCCCGACTCGAACCACTTCGAAAACGCCTGCCTGGACACGCCGAACATGCGCGCGGCCTGGGCGTTGGACAGCCCCCACAGCTTGACGAGCCGTTCCAGCGGGCTCGTCCTCACCGCGCGATCCAACTCGTCCGCCACCTCCCGAAGCCAGTCGACGCTCGGGGCTTCGGCGATCAGCCGCTGTGCCTTCGCTTGTGCAGTGTCCATGGGAGTCCTCCAATATGGCAACCTAATGTCAACCGCAATGCTTTGTCAACCTTGATGCGTTGCAGGCGTGGCTTGATGGTCCCCGATCCCCACGGTCCGACTCCGCAGGCCGGGTTGCTACGTGCCAGGCGGCGGGGGGCGGCAGCGGCCCGGGGGGTCGCTGGCGGGGGGACGCCGGGGGTCGGCGGCCATGCAGGGCGGCGGGCGGCGGTGGCGGCCAGGCGCCGGGGGCGGCGGCCAGGCGCCACCCGGTAGCCCTCGCGACCGAGAAGAATCCGGCCTGTCGGGGTGCCGAACATTTCGAGAAACGGATCCTTCCCGGAGTTCGGGAAGGATTCCT
>JBJHBX010000576.1:0-2346 GCA_050485725.1 Gemmatimonadales bacterium
CCCCCCTCGGGGCATGGATCTACGGAAGCGTGGCGAGGGGAGATGACGGCCCCGAGGCCGACCTCGAGCTGGCCCTCGTGGCCGCCGACGACGACGCCGAGACCCCGGTCGAACGCCTCCGCGAGGTCCTCCAGCCGATCCAGGACCTCCAGCGAATCTGGGTCTCGGTGGTCGGCCTCACCCCCGCCGACGTGCGCCGCCTGTCGCGGGGGGACCGCTGGTGGAAGCGGGCCACGCGCCCCCACCTGACGATCTTCGGCCGGGGGCCCGAGGCGCTCTCGGAGGAACTCGAGCGACCGGCGGGACCCAGGCGGACCTTCAGGGGCTGAGCGGCCTCTGGTAGTGGACGAGGAAATAGGCCTCGAGCGCTTCGACCATGGCCGCCGCGAATGCGGCCCGCGTCGCCTCGGTCTCGCGAACGCCCACGAAGGGCGTCTCGACGAGGATTGCGTTCACGCGACCTCCGCCTCGCGAGCCATGCAGCGCCGTGGTGACGCCCCCCTCCGGGTAGGCCAGGGCATCGGGTCGGGGATGCGATGGGCCGGGCGCTGCCTCGAAGCCGCGCTCCTCCAGGAGCGCCCCCAGGCTGTGCCGCCCGCGCACGGCGGCGACGAAGGGCACCGGCCCCCCGATCACGAGGGACCGGATCGAGCTCCTGAGCAGGAACGCCGGATCGGCGAGCTCGCCGTCGTCTCGATCCAGGTCGGCGGCGCTGAGCAGATACCCGAGCTGAACGGGTCCTTCCCCCTCGTTTCCGCCCTGGAGGTCCAGCACGATTCCCCCGTCGTGGCGGACCTCGGCGTCGGCTGCTGCGGCCGCGAGAAACCCGTGGAACTCGCGCCAGGCCCGATCGGCCGGGGAATGGGGCCCGGCTCCTGCAGGAAGCGCGATGTCCGGGTCGAGTTTCCGGGGATCGAGGCTCGAGATCACCACCGTGGGCACGCCGAGCCCCCGGGCCGCGAACGCATCGACGAGCGCTTCGGCGAGTTCGGGGGTGAAGCGATGCGGGGTCGCGGCTCCGTTCGATCGATCGGCGAACTCGTTCGGCGCAAGCTCCCCCCCGCGCGAGACGGCCAGGATGAGGGGGAGGTCCCCGGTCCGGAGCTCGACATATCCTCCTCCGCCGGCAAACACCGCCCCTGACGGAAGCGGCTCCACGTCGGCCCGGAACCCGACGCCGCCCGCCGGCGACGACGCGGTGACCGAGTGGATGCCGTCGGCCCTGGGGCCCATGTACCACCACGTCGAGGCGAGTCCGTTGCCGTCGGTGAGCACCGGGTTCCGCTCGGTGAGCCATCCGCCCCCGCCCCCCACCGTGAAGGTGACGGGCACCCCGGGCACCCCCCTTCCGTTCGAGGCGCTGACCCTGACCACGAGCTCGAGGGGTGCCAGCGTCCCCAGCGGCACCGTCTGCTGGTCACCCTGGACGCGCTGGATCGTGGCGGGCACCAGGGGCACTTCCGGATCGGGCCCGCTGGGGGTGGTCCCGACGCCGTCGCATCCCGCGAAGGCCGGAACGAGGAGGAGGGCAAGCGCAGGTCGGAGTCGCATGGGAAGCCTCCACGCGGACGGGGGATGACGGCCGGGAACCCCATGATTCTGGGCTCCGCTGCGGGGATCCGCCAGATCTGCATGTTCACGTTTCCGCCCGCGGCATCCATGAAGACGCCGGGGGAGGGCGCAGGGCGCGCCCTCCCCCGGACGGTACTTCGAGGTCAGGGTCGGGTTGCGACCCTGATCAGGTGGTGGGGCAGTTCACGGTCGCATTCCAGACCGTACCGGGCGCGGAGCCGGTGACCCGGAGGAACACACGGGTTTCGGTCGAGGTGTCGCTGCCGAAGGACACCGTGCGGGAAGAAGCGAACGACGGGTCCTCGATCACGTCGGGGTCCAGGGTCCCGTCGAGCCGCTCGCCGGGCTGCCGCAGCGGCTGGTAGGTTGGACTGTTGATCTGCGTGCCGGTCCAGAGGTTCAGGATCCGCTGCCCCTCGTAGTAGATCTCGTACCAGTCGGGAACGTTGAGCGCCGAGTACTCGAACAGGAACTCGCCCTGGTTGGTGCCCATCTCGATCCAGGCCTCGTAGATCTCGAACCCGCCCGACACGGAGAGGGCCGCGCCGCACGGCTCGATGATGATGCCTTCATCCGACTTCACGCTCTCGAGCACGACGTAGCTCACGTCAGGGGCGTTGCCGCCGCGGTTCGGGATGTCGTCGGTGTTGCCGGAAAGCCCGTTCAGCCCACCCGTCTGGTTCGGGCCGCCCTTGATGCAGAACGACGCATCCTCGAGCTCGACATCGTCAGACGAGAAGCTGACCGTGCCCCCGTCGATGGTCACGATGACGT
>JBJHBX010000577.1:0-2337 GCA_050485725.1 Gemmatimonadales bacterium
CTCTCGAACCGCCGGAGCTGGTCGGTGGAGCTCGCGAGCTCGGTCGAGCCCTCGATCGTGATCTCGTTGTCGTCGAAGATCCAGAGGAGCTTCCCGAGCTTCTGGTGCCCGGCGATCTCCGCGGCCTCGTGCGAGATGCCCTCCATCAGGTCGCCGTCGGAGCAGAACACCACCGTCCGGTGGTCCACGATCTCGTGCCCGGGTCGGTTGAAGCGGGCCGCCATCCAGCGCTCGGCGAGCGCCATTCCCACCGAGTTCGCGACGCCCTGCCCCAGGGGTCCGGTGGTGGTCTCGACCCCCGGCGTGTCGTGGAACTCGGGATGGCCCGGGGTCAGGCTGCCCCACTGCCGGAAGTTCTTGATCTCCTCGATGGGGAGGTCGTATCCCGAAAGGTGAAGGAGCGAGTAGAGGAGCATCGAGGCATGCCCCACCGAGAGCACGAAGCGGTCCCGGTCGGCCCAGTGCGGGTTCGCGGGGTTGTGCTTCAGGTGATGCCGCCAGACCAGGTACCCCGCAGGGGCCAGCGCCATCGGGGTCCCGGGATGCCCCGAGTTCGCCCGTTCCACGGCGTCCATCGAGAGCACGCGGACGGCGTCGATGGCCAGCCGCAGCGTGACGGCGTCCGGAAGGTCGAGGGTCGTCTCGGGTGCCACGAGGTCGCGCGGGGTCATGCCACCACCAGGTTCAGGAGTCGGTCCTGCACGTGAATGACGCGGCGCAGCTCCGCGCCGTCGAGGAAGCGGGCCACGTTCTCCTCGGCCCGGGCCGCGGCCAGGGCATCGTCCTGCCCGGTGCCGCGGGGCAGCTCGAGAGTGGCTCGGACCTTTCCGTTCACCTGCACGGCCAGCGTCACGGTGTCCTCGATGCAGAGAGCCGGGTCGAAGTCGGGCCAGCTGGCCCCGTCGAAGATCGAGCCCTCGTGCCCGAGCCGGCCCCAGAGTTCCTCGGCCAGGTGGGGGCAGAAGGGGGCGATCAGCGGCACGAGGGGCTCCACCTCGGCGCGCCGGGCCTGCCTTCCCCCGGCGCGGACCGCGTTCAGGTACTCCATCATCGCCGCGATCGAAGTGTTGTAGCCCAGGTCGGGGAGCTGCCGGGTGACCTGTTCGATGGTCCGGTGAAGCTTCCGCTCCACCGCCGGATCGGGCGCCTCTTCAAGGAGCGCCTCCACCGGCACCACCGTATCCCAGAGGCGCTTCAGGAAGCCCCATGGCCCGGCGATGCCCGCGTCACGGTAGTCGCCACCCTCCTCGAAGGGCCCGAGGAACATCAGGTAGAGGCGGAAGGTGTCGGCGCCGTATTCCTCGATGATGGGGTCCGGCACCACCACGTTCCCCTTGGACTTGGACATCTTGGCCCCGTCCTTCACGATGAGCCCGTGGGCCCGGAACCGCGTGAAGGGCTCCTCGAAGTCCAGGTGCCCCAGGTCATGAAGCGCCATGGTGATGAAGCGGGAATAGAGCAGGTGGAGCACCGCGTGCTCGTTCCCCCCGATGTAGCAGTCCACCGGCAGCCACGCCCTCGTGACGCCCTCGTCGAAGGCGCGGTCGTGGAAGTCGGTGGACGGGTAGCGGAGGAAGTACCAGGCCGAATCGAGGAAGGTGTCGGATACGTCGGTCTCGCGCCGGGCCTCTCCGCCGCAGGCGGGGCAGTTCGTCCGGTACCAGTCCGCAACCCGTGCAAGCGGGCTTACCCCCGAGTCGTCGGGCTTGAAGTCGTCGATGCGGGGCAGAACGACCGGCAGCTCGTCTTCGGGGACCGGCACGGCGCCGCAGGCGTCGCAGTGCACGATGGGGATCGGCGGCCCCCAGTAGCGCTGCCGCGAGATGCACCAGTCGTGGAGCCGGTAGTTCACCGTTCCCTCGCCGAACCCCCGCGCCTCGAGCCAGTCCGTGATCCGGCGCTTCCCCTCGTCCACCTCGAGCCCGTCGAAGTCGCCCGAGTTCACCAGGTGACCGGGCCCGGTCCAGGCTTCGGCCAGCGGGGTCGAGGCGTCGGCCCCCTCGCCCGCCACGACGCGGGGAATCGGGAGCCCGAAGGCCGTGGCGAAATCGAAGTCGCGCTCGTCGTGTCCCGGCACCGCCATGATCGCACCAGTGCCGTACTCCATCAGCACGTAGTCCGAGATCCAGACCGGGATCTCCTGGCCGGTGGCGGGATTCACGCAGTGGCCGCCGGTGAAGACCCCCGTCTTCGTCTTGTCGGTCTTCTTTCGCGCGACCAGGTCCATCTTCGCGGCCCGGTCGCGGTAGGCCTCGACCTGTGCCCGCTCGGCGTCGGTCGTGAAGCGGTCCACCAGGGGGTGCTCCGGCGCCAGCACGATCCAGGTGGCGCCGAAGA
>JBJHBX010000578.1:0-2334 GCA_050485725.1 Gemmatimonadales bacterium
AGCATTTGAGCAGGCAGCCGCCGATTCGCGACCGCCCCGTTGAGCGAGGAAGAGCCAATGAAGCGCACACTGATCGCCGGCATGAGCGTCCTGGTCCTCTGGCTTGCCACGTCGCTCTCACAGCCGCACCCGCTTCCGGCCGCGCCAGCGGCGTTTGCCGGTTGCTGTTACAACGACTGCATGAATCACTGCACCGAGGAACACAGCTTCCTGTTCTGTCACAATCTGTGCAACTCGGAATGTGAGTCTTGTGGAGGCGTCGGGCCCGATCCAGACTGAATCGACCGGCGGATCAACGCCGATCTGAAGGCTCGTCGCGGCCGGGCGAGAAGCCCCGTTCGACATCACGAGATGATTCGGACGGGTAACCGCGCCACGGCTTCGCGTCGGCAGCCCCCCCTCAGGCCCCGCACACCCGCACCCGAGCCCCGGTTCCTGCGGGTGGACGCCGCTTGGCTTCGGAACCAGCGCCTTGACCCTGAGCGGGGCACACGCGATCAGGCCGACACAGGTGACGTTTCATGAGTCTCGGAGTGAAGATCGAACGGACCGCCCTGGCGGTGATCGCTGCCTGTGCCGTGATCCTCACGGTCCTGTCCGTGCTCTCCTTCGTTGAACGCACCGGCGGCCCGACGCCTGCGGGCCCCGCGGTTGCGGAATGGAGGGACCTGCTGGACGAAAGCAAGGCCATCACGGACCTGGGTGGGGATGTTGAAGTCGTCGTGTTCTCCGACTACACGTGCAGGTTCTGCGTGGACTTCTTCCGCATGCTGGAGGTGCTGGAAGCCGCGCATCCCGGAAGGATGACCGTCTTCAAGCGACATTTTCCATTGGCTCCGGGCCTGCAGACCGACGCGGCAGTCGCCTCCGAGTGCGCTCGTGCGCAGGGGCGGTTTCGGCAGTACTCAGCCGCGCTGTTCACCCACCAGGACCGGATCGCGGCGGGGCGCCTGGCAGATCTTGCCGGGCCCGCGGGCGTGCCGGATACGCGGGCTTTCGCCGAGTGCCTGGACCGTCGGGATCCCGCCGAGGTTGTGGCGACCGACCGTGCTCGAGGTCTCCACCTCGGGGTTCGTACGACGCCCACGTTCATCATCGATGGGAGGCTCATTTCGGGTCTCCCGCCCATGGAGTTCTTCGATGACCTGCTCGGGTCCGCCAGTGATTAGGGCAGTCCGGCTCGAGACCGGCACCTTTCGCGATAGGGGCATTCGGACAGCACGTCAGGCGGTGCCCGTGCGGGCGCTGATCCCGGCGCCTCTGATGCTCGTTGTGGCATCTTGCCTGTCCGACGGGCCGGAGCTCACGGAGGGCGAGGATGGCGTGCTCAGGGAGCGGATTGGGAATGTGGAAACCGTGTACGACTCCCGCGAGCCGCTCCCGGGTGACGAATTGAGCCCCCGCCTGCTCTGGATCGCTCCAAGTGGCGAAAGAGTGCACGAATGGGCCGAACCACGCCAGGTTCGAGTTCTCGGAGGAATGGTCTACGTTCTGGATCCGATGGCTCATCAGGTGCATGTCGTGGGCCGGGATTCCGGAGAGTGGTCGCACTCCATCGGGGGGCGGGGAAGAGGGCCGGGTGAACTGGAACGGCCGTATGCGCTTGCGGTGGTGGGAGAGGAGATCGCCGTCGGAACCGCCGCAGGTACGATCGAGCGTTTCGGGATGACCGGAGAGCACCATGGATCCACCCGCCTCGATCGGGTCGGGTTCAACCTGCATGGGCTGACCACCGGCGAGGTTCTGGTGCACTCGCTCCTCGGGGATGCGGGGGGATGGAGCCGAGTCAGCCGGGATGGCGATGTGGGGGCCGTTTCCCTTCCCGCAGGACCCTTCCTTGCTGGCGACGTGCAAATGGATTGCTTCCGAACAAGCTCCGGCCCGACGAGCATCTTTCAGCTGGCGTGTGACCGGCTGGCCTTTCGCGTTCTGAACCTTTCCGGAGTTCCGGTGCGCGAAGTCGTCGTGAAGGGCCCCGTCGAGGCTGTTGACGAGAGTGCACTTGAGGCACACTTGCGGTTCGTCACATCCACGCTTCGGGAGTCGGGAATGGGTGGGGATGTCATCGAGGAAGCCGTTCGACGCGAAAGGGAGCGATTGCAGGCGAACCCGCGAGTGCGTTCGTTGAGACAGGACAGCGAAACACTCCGGATCGCGGTCTGGGAACAGACGCCCGAGGAGTTGGAGGAGGGCGCGGCCCTGGTGCACTTCTTCTCCGAAGATGGATTGCACCTCGCGTCGGTGGATTTCGCCTTGCCCTGGGTGGACTTCGACCTGAACGCGGACAGGATTCTTGCGCTGGTTCAGGACCCGGAGACCCGGGTGCTGACGCTC
>JBJHBX010000579.1:0-2333 GCA_050485725.1 Gemmatimonadales bacterium
GGCTCCGGGTCTCCTGAACCGACATGAAGAGGAGGTTCCGGTAGACCGAGACGTCGCCCTGCCCCCCCGGACAGATCACCGACACGTGAAGCCGCGGGTCCCCGGGGTCCGAAACGTCCCAGACCTGGAATCCATTGTAGTTGCCCACGAAGGCGTAGTTGCCCTGGAAGGCCAGGTCCGTGTTCGAGAAGGAGCCGTCGCCAGGGTTCTCGGGGTTGTGGAAGCCCTCGGGTCGCGATCGGTGCGCAACGAGCTCCATGTTCAGGATCGCCTCGCCGGCGTCGGCAAGCCCGGGGGCGAGCCCCACGCGGGGGTCGGCGAAGCGGTCGGCGGCTTCCCGCGGCGCCTGCGCCGTCAGCGAGGGCACGAGGGCGGCAAGGGCCACGAAAAGGGTGCCCGGTACCAGCGCCCGGCGGGCGGCCCGGGCGGCCGTGATCGGGAAGGCATTGTGCGGCATTCCGTTACCTCTGTGTGGTCTGGGTAGCTGGGTGGGGCGCGAGCCCGCGCGCGGTCAGCATGACCTCGCGCCGTGAGAGGACGATGGCCGTGCGCTTGCGGAGGAGGCCCCGAAGGAGGCAGAATCGGTGGACGGCCCCCTCCCTGTCAATCTCGTCCCCGCGCAATGACACCCCCCGACGCCAGGCCGGAGCTCCCGTTCGAACCGCCGCCCCGGCTCGCCATGGCGGCGGCGGGGTCCGGGTGCACATGACGGACCCGTCGGAGGCACCGGACCCGGAGCGGCTCGCCGCCCGGCGGGAACTGCTCCTCCGGTCGGTGGCCCATACCGCCCGCGTCCTGGTCGGCGGGCCCTGGGCCGGCGGTTTCGACGAGGTGGCGCGGATCCTGGGCGAAGCCACGGGCGTGAGCCGGGTCTACCTCTTCGAGCGACGCCCCGAGGTCGGAGGGCGCTTCGTTCTCAAGCAGACCTTCGAATGGTCCGCCCCGGGCATCCGCTCCGAGATCGACAATCCCGAGCTGCAGCATCTCGACCTGGAGGCCGCGGGAGGGGGCCCGGTGCTGGAGGCGCTGCTGGACGGCCGCCCATGGGCCACGACCGTGGCGGAGGTCGAGGACCCGCGGCTGATCGAGCTGCTGGCCAGCCAGGACATCCGTTCCGTGGCGGTCCTCCCGGTTTTCGTCGAGGGCGCATGCTGGGGCTTCATCGGCATGGACGACTGCGTCGAGCCCCGCGAGTGGACCGAGGGCGAACTGGACGTCCTGCAGGCCGTGGGGGTGCTGCTCGGGGCGGCCGTGGAGCGGGAGCGGAGCCTGCTGGCGCTCCGGCGGTCCGAGAGCCGGCTGGCCGCCGCGGTCACCGAGGGGATCGACGGCTTCCTCGTTCTCGACGGCGACGGCCGGATCCTGGAGGCGAACCCGGCCGCCCGACGCATGATCGGCCTCGGGGAGGGAGCCCCCATTCCGTCCATCGCCGAAATCTTTCCGGGCCTCGCCCAGCATGTCGCCGCGGGGGCGCGGACCGTCCGTGGACTCCAGGTGCGCGGGCAGCGGCGCGACGGATCCGCGTTCGAGGCCGAGATCACCCTGTCGGAACTCGAGCTCGACGACCGCCCGCTCCTGGCCGTCACCGTGCGTGACGTGACAGAGCGTATCGCCCTCGAGGCAGAGGTCCGGCAGGCCCAGCGCCTCGACAGCGTGGGGCGGCTCGCAGGCGGCATGGCCCACGACTTCAACAACCTGCTGACGGTGATCCAGTCGAATGTCGAGCTCGTGCTGATGGGGCTCCCGGAAGGCTCGGAACTCGCCGACGAACTCGTGGAAGCCCGGAGCGCCGCCGCCCGGGGCGCGCGACTCATCCAGCAGCTCCTGACCTTCGCGCGGCGGCAGCTCGTCCAGCCCGAGCGCATTCCGGTGAACGAGGTGGTGAAGGAGTTCGCGTCGCTGATCCGCCGCGTTCTCGGGGATACCGTCGACCTGGGCCTCGAGCTGGGCACCGCGGTGACCTCGATCGAGATCGACCGCGGGCAGCTCGAGCAGGTGCTGATGAACCTGGCGATCAACGCCCGCGACGCCATGCCCACCGGCGGAACCCTCACCCTCGCGACGCGAATGGCCCGGGGGCGCCGGGAGGCGGGCGTCATTCCCCTCCCCGCCGTGCTGATCGAGGTCTCGGACACCGGCCACGGCATACCGCCCGAACTCCAGCTCCAGGTCTTCGAGCCGTTCTTCAGCACGAAGCCGAGCGGCCAGGGCGTGGGCCTGGGGCTCAGCACCGTCTACGGCATCGTGAAGCAGGCAGGAGGCGAGATCACCGTCGACAGCCAGGTGGACCTTGGCACGACCTTCCGGCTCTGCTTTCCGGAGGCCCTGGACGC
>JBJHBX010000580.1:0-2333 GCA_050485725.1 Gemmatimonadales bacterium
GTGACGCTCGGGGGCCTCCACCAGCTTCGGCTCACGGCACGGGTTCTCGACGAAACGCTCCGACTCCATCCGCCCTTCTGGATGATCGACCGGGAGGCCGTCGCGGACGACGTCTTCGACGGCATGCGGATTCCCGCCGGGACCATCGTGGCGCCCTACCTCTACGGCACGCACCGGAACCCCGACCTCTGGCCTGATCCCGAGACCTTCGACCCGGGTCGCTTCGAGGACCGGGTGCGGCGCGGCCGGCACCCCTACGCGCACCTCCCCTTCGGCGGCGGCCCGCGGCTCTGCATCGGCTCGAACATGGCCATGATCCAGATGCTCCTGATCCTCTCCGCCCTGGTCCGGCGCTACGACATGGAGCTGGCGGAGCCCGAACGGATCGTCGAACCGGATCCGCTCATGATCCTGCATCCCGGTGCGCCGATCCTGCTGACGATTCGAAGACGCGGGCAGGCCGACCGGGTGGAGCGTGGCGACTGACCGTCCTTCCACCCCGGCCCTTGCCCCGCGGGGATGCCCCTCGACAGCTTCCCCGGCACCATGCCGAACCCGATCCTTGCCGCGCTCGTCGCAGGCCTCCTGGCGGGAGCGCCCGACTCGATTCCGCGCGCCGCACCCGCCGAGGTCGGGATGTCGGCCGAGGGGCTCGCCCGGGCCACCGCCGTCCTCCAGGGCCACGTGGACCGCGGAGAGGTGGCAGGGGTGGTCGCCGCGGTGATGCGCGACGGTCGCCTGGTCCACGAGGTGGCCCTGGGGGTTCGCGACGTGGACACGGGCGATCCGATGCCCCGGGACGCGCTCTTCCGCATGTACTCCATGACCCGCCCCGTGACCTCGGTGGCGATCCTGATGCTCCACGACGAGGGGCGCCTCGGCCTCGATGACCCCGTGCAGCGCTGGCTTCCGGAGTTCGCGGAGCAGGAGGTGGTGGTGGATGCAGGGGCACCGGATCCGTCGGCGACGCGCCCCCGGAGAAGCGACATCACCCTTGCCCACCTCCTGACACACACCTCCGGAATCGGGAGCCGATCCTCGCCCCTCTACCGGGCGCACGACGTGCATCGCTGGGACCTCTCGCTCGACGAGGTCGTGCGCAGGGTGGCGGCCCTTCCCCTCTTCGAGGACCCGGGCACCCGCTACCGCTACGGGATGCATGCCGAGATCCTGGGGCGGGTGATCGAGGTGGCCTCCGGCCAGTCGCTCGAGGCCTTCCTCGAAACCCGGATCTTCGGGCCGCTGGGGATGCGGGATGCGGGGTTCCGGGTCGAGGGGGAGGGGCTGACGCGGCTGGCCACGGTGCACCGCCGTGACGACGACGGCGTGCTCCGGCCCCACGAGATGGAGGCGATTCCGGTCACCGCCGCACGCACGCTGGTCAGCGGCGGGGTCGGGCTCGTGGCCTCGACCGAGGACTTCCTCCGCTTCGGACAGCTCTTCCTGGATGACGGCGTGGCCGGCGGGGTGCGGCTGCTCAGTCCCGAGGCGGTGCGAATGGCCCGGGAGAACGCGGTGCCCGAGGCGCTCCTTCCCCTCGGTTCTTCGGGGTACTGGGCCGGCTCCGGATGGAGCCTCGGTGGCTTCGCAGTGGCCCTCGACCCGGAGCGATACAGCCATCCCGTCAGGGAAGGGGAGTTCTGGTGGGACGGGTCCGCCGGCACCCGGTTCTGGATCGACCCGGAGGAGCGCCTGGTGGTGATCGTGAACGCACAGGTCTCGCCCGCCGGAGGCGGGGGGTTCCGGGAAGCGTTCCGCACCGCCGTCGAGGAAGCGCTCGAGGTTCGCCGCGGAGCGGACCGGTAGCCGTCGCCACCCGGCCCGGCCCGCTTTGCCGCACCCCACCTCGCCCTCGTATTCTCCGCAGGCAACCCGTATTCCCCTGAAACCGCGGCATCGCACCCCTCGGAGGCCGACCATGGCACGTCAGGATGGAAGCGGCGCGCTCCAGACGATCTTCTCGTTCTTCCTGGGCCTCATGGTCACCGCCTTCGTGGGGGTGGGGGTCTACACCTTCCACCCGCCGGACGACAGCTTCGAGGGGCAGCTCCGGGAGCTTGACCGCGAGGAGCAGGTCGCCGGCATCGATCGAACGACGACCGAGCTCACGGCAGAGGACCGGGCCGCCATGCAGGCGCGCATGGACGCCCGGAGCGCCGTGATGGAGGCACAGCGCGAGGCGCGGGATGCGTGGGGTCGGAGCACCAGCATCATCCTCATTGCGCTGGCGACCCTCGTCATGGCGATCTCGCTGGTGCGGGCGGAACAGCTTCCCGTGCTCAGCAACGGGCTGCTGCTCGGGGGCGTCCTCACGATGGTCTACGGGGTCGGAT
>JBJHBX010000581.1:0-2330 GCA_050485725.1 Gemmatimonadales bacterium
CCTCGCCGGCGAGGAGGACCGCCAGGGCTTCTTCCTGCGCCGGGCGCGGCTCGACCTGACCGGGGGGATCATGGAGGGCCGCGTGCGCTTCCGGCTCATGCCCGACCTGGCGCGTTCCCCCGAGCTCCGCGATGCGTGGATCGAGCTCAGGGGGGAGCTGGGCGGCGAGGACGGCCCGGTCCGCACCGGCCTTCGCATGGGCCAGCAGACCGTCCCCTTCGACCTCCAGCGGGAGCGGAGCATGACGGCGGCGCATTTCGGGGACAGGGCCATCGCCGCCAGGCGCTTCGAGCTTGCCGGGGGCCGCGACGTGGGGGTGGTGGGGTGGATCCGGGCGCTGGACGGCCAGCTCCAGCTCTTCGGGGGCGCCTTCAACGGCCAGGGGGCGAACCGCGCGGATCCGGGGCGGGTGCCTCTGCTCGGGGGGCGCGGGCTCGTCTCGTTCGGGGGGCCGCCGTCGCGGGGCGAGACCGACCTGGCGCGCACCTCGGGCCCCGTGGTGACCGTGGGCGCCGGCGCCATGCGGCACCGCGAGAGCTTCCTCCGCCCCCGTCCCGGGTTCGCCGCCGACCGGGCGGTGGCGTGGCACTCGTGGACCGCCGACCTGCATGCCCGGTGGCGCGGCGTCTCGGTTGCCGGGTCCTGGTTCGAGCAGCAGGTGGATGCGGAGGGAAACGACGAGCGGGGTGACGGGTTCTTCGTGAGTGGCGGTGCCCTCGTGCCCGGACACGACGTGGAGTTCGTGGTACGCCACTCACGCGCCGTGTGGGATGCGGCCCGCGACGCCGGGCCCGACACCGAGACCTCGGTGGGGCTCACCTTCTTCCACCGGGGGCACGAGCTCCAGACCCGGTTGCAGTTCAGCCGGGAGCGCCTCTTCACCGGCTCGGCCACCGAGCGCCGCGCGAACGTCCTGACCATCGAGCACCAGCTCCTTCTCGGAGGCTGAACCACCCGCATGCCCGACATCGCCCTGCTGCAGGACCTCGGGCTCATGCTGGTGGCGGCGGCGGTCTGCGTGATCGCCGCCCGCCCCGCCCGGATCCCGTCCATCGTGGCGTACATCGTGGCGGGGCTCGTGCTGGGGCCGGTGACCGGGCTCGTGTCGGTCTCGTACGGGGTCGAGATCATCTCGGAAGTGGGGATCGCGCTCCTGCTGTTTCTCGTGGGGCTCGAGCTTTCGCTCGACAAGATCCGCGACGTGGGGAAGGTGGCGGTCTACGCCGGGCTCGGGCAGGTGATCTTCACCGCGGCCGGCGGATTCGGGCTCTGCATGCTGCTGGGCTTCGGGGCCGTCGAGTCGATCTTCATCGCCACCGCGCTCACCTTCTCGTCGACGGTGGTCGTCGTGAAGCTCCTGGACCAGAAGAAGGAGCTCGACTCGGTCTACGGGCGGATCGCGGTGGGGATCTTCCTGGTCCAGGACCTGGTGGTGATCGTGGCGCTGACCCTGCTGAGCGGCCTGGGGCGAGGCGAGGACGCGTCGGCCCTCGAGCTCCTGGGCCAGGTGGGGATCGCCTTCGCGGGCATGGGCGTGCTCCTGGTGGTGGCCTGGGCCGCGACGAAGTGGGCGCTCCCGGGTGCCTTCGCCTGGATCAGCCGGCGCCCCGAGGCCCTCTTCATCTGGGCGCTTTCGTGGTGCTTCGCGCTGGTGCTGGGGGCCGAGGCGCTCGGAATCTCGGTCGAGATCGGCGCCTTCCTGGCGGGGATCAGCCTGGCGCAGCTTCCCTACCACGGCGAGCTGAGGCGGCGGGTGCACCCGCTCATGAACTTCTTCATCGCCGTCTTCTTCGTGTCGCTCGGTGCGCAGATGGAGTTCCAGGCGGCGGCGGCGCAGTGGCTCCCGGCGGTGGTGCTCTCGCTCTTCGTGCTGGTCGGGAACCCGCTGATCTTCCTTCTCATCATTACCCGCATGGGGTACCGGCGGAAGACCGCCTTCCTGACCTCGGTCACGGTGGCGCAGATCTCGGAGTTCTCCTTCGTGCTGGCGGCGCTCGGGCTCTCCACCGGGGTCATCGGCGAGGGGATCCTGTCGCTGATCGCGGTGGTCGGGCTCGTGACGATCGCCGTGTCGGCCTACATGATCCTCTACAACCACCAGCTCTTCACGGTCGTGGACCGCCTGGGGCTGCTGAAGCTCTTCCGGCCCGCCGACGGCGGCGGCGCCGAAGAGGAGGATGCGGGGCCGGTGGGACCGCGGGACCACGTGATCATCGTGGGGATGAACCGGCTGGGGCAGAAGCTGGCCCGGGCCTTCGACGAACGGGGCCTCGAGGTCATGGCCGTCGACACCGACCCCCGGAAGCTCGAGGGGCTCCCGACCCGCACCC
>JBJHBX010000582.1:0-2321 GCA_050485725.1 Gemmatimonadales bacterium
CCGACACCCGGAAGAAGGGGCTCGAGGCCAGCGCCTCGGGGGCGTGCTGCCAGGTGAGGACCGCGCCGCCCACGATCGTCGTGAAGAGGAGGAGCCGGATGCCGTTACGCATGCCCCGCACCCTCCTCCCTCGCCGGCCCGCCGGCGCCCAGCGCCGCGAGCAGCGCCGGGCCGAGCCGCTCGATGGATCCGGCGCCCATCGTGATGCAGAGGTCCCCCGGGCGAAGCTCCGCTGCCAGCGCCGCCGCCAGCGTCTCGAGGGGACCGTGGAAGTGGACCTCGCCGACTCCGGCCTCGCGGGCCGCCCGGACCACGAGCCCTGCGTCGATCCCGGGGAGGGGCTCCTCCCGAGCCGGGTAGATGTCGGTGACCCAGGCCACGTCGGCCCCCGAGAGCGCTTCTCCGAAGGCCCGGTGGAAGTCGCGGGTACGGGTGTAGAGGTGCGGCTGGAAGACCGCGACGAGACGGGCGCCCGGCGCCGTGGCGCGGGCGGCGGCGAGGGCGGCCCCGACCTCGGTGGGGTGGTGGGCGTAGTCGTCGACGACCTCGACCCCGTTCACCCGTCCGAGCCGCTGGAAGCGCCGCCTTACCCCCGGGAATCGGCGCGCCCCTTCGCGGATCGCATCCCACTCCGCCCCCAGCACACGGGCGGCGCCGGCGGCGCCCAGGGCATTCCGCAGGTTGTGCAGGCCCGGCAGTGCGAGCGCGATGCGGCCCCGGTCGACGCCGCCCTCCACGATCCGCACGCTGGCCCCCCCCGCGTCGAGGCGGGGGTCCTCGCCGCGGATCCGGGCACCGGCGGAGAAGCCGTAGCCGTTCCCCTGCACGTGTCCGGGCAGCCCGGCCAGGAGAGAGGCCGCCCCAGGGTCGTCGGCGCAGGCCCAGACCTGGCCCCCGGGGCGGACGCCTTCCAGGTAGCGGACGAAGGCCTCGCGGACACCGGCCAGGTCGCCATAGATGTCCAGGTGGTCCGCCTCCAGGTTCGTGACCACGGTCACATCGGGGTGGAGGTGGTGAAAGGACCGGTCGTACTCGTCGGCTTCGACCACGAAGAGCTCGTCTCGGCCGGGCCGGAGGTTGCTCTTCCAGCTCGGCACCTCGCCTCCGACGAAACCGGTGGGTTCGAGCCCGGCGGCCTCGAGCATCGAGGTCAGGAGGGCGGTGGTGGTGGTCTTCCCATGGGTGCCCGCCACCGCCCCGACCCGGCCCTTCCCCACCCACTGCCCGAGGGCCTGGGCGCGCTTCAGCACGGGCACGCCGAGCTCCCGGGCGCGCCGGAGCTCGGGGTGGCTGTCCGGGACGGCTGCGGTCACCACCACCGCGGCCACGCCGTCCACGTGCGACGGATCGTGCCCGGTGCGGATCTCGACGCCCACCGCCGCGAGGGCCTTCACGGCCTCGCCGGGGCTCCGGTCGCAGGCGGTGACCTGGCCACCGCTCCGCGCCACCGCCTCGGCCAGGGCGCACATTCCCGCTCCCCCGGCTCCCATGAAGTGGATGGGGCCCGCCGGGACGAGCGCCCGGAGGTCCGGTCCCTGCGCGGCGCCGGCGTCCATGGCTGCGTCCCGGGGTGCGTCGGAGGGCGCGTTCACGGGCGCCCCCGGGCGGGCCGGGTCTCGGGCGCCCGCGGGAGAAGGGCGTCCAGGTCCGCCGCGATCCCGGCGGCGGCCCCGGGGCGACCCCGGGCGCGGGCGGCGGCGGCCATCGCGGCGGTTCGCTTCGGATCGGCGAGGAGCGCCTCGAGCTCGTCGGCGAGGCGGTCGGGGGTCAGCTCGGGCTCGGGAAGGCACACGGCGGCCCCGGCCTCGGCCAGCGCCCGGGCATTCCGGGTCTGGTGGTCGGCGGCCGCGGTGGGAAGGGGTACCAGGATCGAGGGGATCCCCCAGGCAAGGAACTCCGACGTCCCCATGGCACCTGCCCGGCTCACCGCCACCTCGGCCAGCGCGAGGGCCAGCGGCATCTCCTCGATGTACCCGACGGGCCGGACCCAGTCGGGCAGCGCCGCATCCCCGAGCGCCTCGCGAACGTCGCCGAGGTTGAGCGGTCCCGTGGCCCAGAGGAGCTGCGCGCCCCCGGGAAGGCCGGAACCTCCGAGCTTCCGGACGAGGCCCACCACTGCCTCGTTCAGCGCCCGCGACCCCTGGCTCCCGCCCACCACGAGCACGACGGGACGGTCCGGGTCGATCCCGAACACCGCCGACGCCCGCGAGCGATCCACCGCCTCGGGGGGGCGAACGGGGTTCCCGCTGACCCGGGCGCGCCGTCGTGCGGGCGCGGGAAGGCGGTCCCGGGCCTCGGGGAAGGCCAGGTGCACCTGGCGG
>JBJHBX010000583.1:0-2316 GCA_050485725.1 Gemmatimonadales bacterium
GCCTCACACCCCGCCAGGACCTCGCCCGGCCTGTCGTAGTCCCGCCTGCCGAGGCATCTCGACCGGGCAGCATCGACCGCCGACCTCCGCCCGTCGGCCCTTTACCGGGGTCGTTCAGGATTCGGGAACCGGCCTCGGGCATCATCGTGCGCAGGGGGTAGGTGTTGGCCGGGAAGGGTCGACCGGACTGGGCCTACCCCCCGAACCAGGACGCCGACACCGGGCTTACGCGCGAGCGGCACGAGCCGGGCACCGTGTTCGAATGCAGCGACGTGCGCGTGAAGCCGCCGGCGCTGGCGGCGACGAACCTGTGGCGCCGTCCCCTGCCGGAGGTGACCCGCGACCACGTGATGGAACCGGGCGGGACGTGACAGCCCCGGCACTGGCCAGGCTACGACAACCCGTGGATCCTGCTGGATGGCTCCTGGGTGCAGGCCGTTGGCGGTGGAAGCCACTGGGGAGGCGGCAGGTTCATCAGCGCCCGCGACCTGTCGTGCCTCGGGCTGCTGCACCTGCGGGCGACCGGCGCGCCTTTCCCGCCGCCTCCGAGTCCGCCTACTACCACCTGGGGCCGGGGTCAACATGGTCTACGTCGACCCCGACCACGACCCGTTGGTGGTGGCCCGATGGCTCCGCCAGGGCGCCATGAATGACCCCGGCTTATTCATGACGCCCGGCCGCTTTCTCGAAGAGGGTCGGTTGCTGGGGCCATGAGGTCGGTGGAGCGGCTCGAGATGGCGGGCGGGCACAGGCCCCCTTACCCCCGGAGGGGGTGAGAGGCGAAATGAAGTTCCCGGCCGTGGGGTCAAGCGGGTGAGGGCCGGGGATTCGGGGATGGGGATCCCCGAGGTTGGGGCCAGGCCTGGAGGCGCGTCCAGAAGGTCTGCCAGAGGCGGGCGCGGGCGCTCGCGATGACGACGATGACGCGGCGCTTGCCAAGGAGGACACGAGCGGCGGACTTGAGGAGGAGGGTCCGGAAGCGCTCGCGGCTCATCCGGCGTTCGCCTTCGGTGTGGAGGAGCTCGGTACCTGCGGCCATGAGGTTGGCGGCGAGAAGGGAGAGGAGAAGCTCGGCCTCGTTCGTGGCAAAGGCGTCGTGCTCTCCGGCAGGCCCGTGGACGGCCTGCCCCCGGTAGTGCTGCTTGGGACGCGGGGCAGACGAGAGGGCGGGTGGGATGGCTGCGTGGCAGTCCCCGAAGTCGGCCTCGGCGGTGCCGCGCTGCCGGTACCGATGGAGCAGGGCCTCGGCGCTTTCTTCCTCGGCGGAAGCATTGGTCAGGAGGAAGAAGTGGTCCAGGAAGAGATGCTGCTGGGCGTCCGGCCGCTCGACCGCGACGAGGATCACGCGGCGAGCCCGCGACCACGAGGTGGCCCGGTAGGGAAGCTCGTGAAGCCAGGTGCGGCCCTCGGCCGGAGGTCGGCCCGGAGGACGACGAAGCAGCGGCTCCGCGAGCTGGTCCAGGGTCCGGTTCGAGCGAAGCCGGAAGACGTAAGGGACCTCTTCGGCCTCGAGGGCGTCCAGGAAGCTCGGAGCCGGGAAGCCGGCATCGGCCCGGAGCCAGACCCGGGGGATGAGGGCCTTCAGCCACCGCAGGATGGGAAGCACGAAGTCGAGCCCGCCGTCTGCGGTGTGCACGTTGCCGGGGCGAAGACGCGCCCCGAGGAAGAAGCGCCCGAGCACACTGGCCACGATGGGGTGGTAGCAGCGCGTCCGGTAGTGGCCGTTCCAGGCGCTTCCGGGCTGATGGCCGTGGACCTCGTAGGGGAGCGAGTCCAGGTCGAGGGTGATCTCCCGGCGATCCGTGCCCAGGAGCGGTGCCACCACCTCGCGAAGAATGACCCCCAGCCCCGCTCGGTTCTCCTCGGATCCGAGCGTGCTCATGAGCCTCGAGAGCGTCGGCTGAGAGCAGAGGCCCTCTGGAGCGTTGCCCCGTGGCGCACGGAGCGGGCTTTCGCCCCGCCGCCGGGAGACGGCCAGACGAAAGGCCGGGTCATCCCGGAGGAGCGAGACATCATCCTGGTCCCTCCACCCCTGGGCCATCGCCAGGACCCGGGTCCGCACGAGTTCAAGGAAGGGGTGCCGGCTTCGGGAAGTATCGCGTGGGTCCGTCAGATGCCGACGGATCAGCGCGGGCAGCCCCAGCCGGTCCGAAAGCTCCCGCATCAGCAGCACACCCCCATCGGATGTGAGACGCTCCGGCCTCGCCTCCACCTCGACCGACTTGTTGCATTCCAGACGAAACAGCGTACCTTGAACTTCACCCATGGCGTGTCTTGCGGGGCAGTGGTGGGAGGGATGGCTAGACACCTCCAACC
>JBJHBX010000584.1:0-2308 GCA_050485725.1 Gemmatimonadales bacterium
CGGCACCCCCATGAAGCCATGAATTCCCGGGCGGGCGAGACTCCCCCCCCGCCCGCATCGGGTAGGTCGAGCTGCGCCGGTCCCCGAAGCGGGGAAGGAGGTCGCCCGGCGCCCCTTCCGAGACGCCCACCCATCCTCCCCGGGCCCGGATCGACCACCCTGGTCCGAGCTGCTCGCGCGGGAAATCGCCGGCGGGCGCCGCCACCCGGACGCTCGCCGCGCCCATGCCGAAGCCCCCGCTCCAGCGGGCACCCTCCAGGTCGAAGCCCAGCCCCGGGGCGGCGATGAAGCCGACCGCCGCACCAAGGCCACCGTGCGTCCCCCGGCGTGGCCATCGGTCGATCCCGCCCCAGGTGGATCCGTGGAGGCGGGCGCCCGGCCAGGGCGTGAACATGGCCCGGACCCCCGTGCGCTCGACCCGGTCCCCGTCGACGCGGGTGACCGCGTGCCGCACCGCGAGGCCCATCGAGGCGCCCCGGTCGCGAGGCACCGGAAGGTCGATCCGTCCCTCGACCTCGCGGTGGAACCGGTCGAAGGCCGCACCCAGCCCTATCCGCTCTCCGGCCCCGGCCCGGTCGGTGGCGTGCACCTCGACGAGGCCGGCGGCGGCCCGGACCCCGTGTGCGGGCAGGTGCGCCCTCGACAGCGTATGGTCCGGGTGCCCGGCCAGCGCCGCCTCGATCCGGGCGGTTCCCCCTTCCGCGGGGCGCCAGTCGACGCGGGCACGCGCCACCGACGGGAGGGCCTCGAGCCGGCGCTCGGCGCGGCGCAGCCCCGCGGGTGTCAGCAGCTCTCCGGCCGCGATCCCCCAACGCGGATCGGGGGTCCCGGTCACCCGCGGCCGGCCGATCCGGTTCCACGCGCCGAGGGCACCCGCGCCGTCGTCGTCCAGGTAGCGGAGCGTGGCCAGCAGGTCCCAGCCGAAGTCGGAGGTCGGCTCCACCGCGAGGAGGGCGCGGACGGTCGCCTCGGCCTCGGCCCCGTGACCCTGTCGGAACCGGAGGGCGGCGAGCTCGCGCAGGAGGCCCGGGTGGTCCGGACACCCCGGCCTCGCATGCTCCAGGACCCGGGTGGCACCGTCCAGGTCGCCGGCTTCGGCCCGACGCACCGCCGCCTCCACCGCGTCATCGCACGGTGGAGGCGGACCGGCCTGGAGGGGCGGCGCGAAGAGGAGGCCGCCGGCCAGGAGGAGGACGCCGTTCACGCCGGGTGCCTCCCGGCCCTGCGTCCCGGCCCGGCTCAGGTGATCAGGATCAGGATCAGGAGGAAGATGATGATGGTGTAGACGCTGATCGTGACCGTCCGGCTCTGCGCCACCGCGGCCGCCGCCTCGGCCACGAGCGGCTCGACCTGGGCGAGCTCGCGGTCGGAGAGCGTCGCGGCACGCTCCCCGATCCGCTCCATGTCGACCCCCCGCTGGGCGGCGATGACGCGCACCTGCTCGCTGGACAGGAGTTCCGCCAGCCGGGCGCGGGTCCGGTCCGCGGCCCGCTCGTGACCGATCACGGCGGACTCGAGGGTCGCGGCGTCGAGGAGGGCGGCGTCCGCCCCGGAGGCGTTCTGCGCAAGTGCGGGTGCGGTCCCGAACGAGGCGAAGGCGATCGCACCGGCGAAGAGGGCGAGGGCCAGCGGTCGAAGCGTGTTCATCGGGTCGTCCTTTGTCGTGGAGTGGCGGGAGACGGGGGACCGGAACCATGCCCGGATTCCCCGCGAATGGGACAAAGTTCCCCCGGACGGCTCCGGACATCCCCTCGTCGGCCCCCCCTCGGCCCGGCGCTCCGGGGGCGCTTCGCCTTGGCCCGGCCTCCCTTCTCGCGGTAGCTTTGCCCCATGGCACGCGCCCCCCGCCGCATCCTCTGGGTCGACGACGAGATCGACCTCCTGAAGCCCCACCTGCTCTTCCTGCAGCAGCGGGGCTACCACGTCGACGCCATTCCGAACGGCGACGACGCCCTCGAGCTGCTCCGAACCTCGCCCTACGACCTGGTCCTCCTCGACGAGCAGATGCCGGGACTCCGCGGGCTCGAGGTGCTCGAGATCCTGCGCCGCGAGGATCCCCATGCCCGGGTCGTCATGATCACGAAGTCCGAAGAGGACCGGACGATGACCGAGGCCATCGGTCGCCGGGTCGACGACTACCTGGTGAAGCCGGCGAGCCCCCTCCAGGTCCTTTCGGCGGTTACCCGCATCCTCGAGGGCTCCTCGATCAGGCAGCAGCAGGTGGCGCAGGACTTCGCGGCGCGCTGGCCCCGCCTGGGCGAGCTTCGCCAGGAAGCCCGCGAGGCCGAGGACTTCGCATCCCTCTACA
>JBJHBX010000585.1:0-2305 GCA_050485725.1 Gemmatimonadales bacterium
GGGTACGAGGTGCCCGTCTACGTGGCGTACCAGTACACCGATACACTCATCGCCGACGCGGTGAAGCGGGTCCGGGAAGACGGGATCGAGCGCCTGGTCGCGCTCACCGTGTACCCCCTCTGCGGCCACTCGACGAACGTGGCCTCGCTGAACGACGTGGCCGCCGCCATCCGGGACCTCGACTGGAGCGACGTCCATTTCGAGGGGCTCACCGGTTGGCACCGGCACCCCGCGTACCTCGAGATGCGCGCCGACGCGATCCGGAAGGTCGTCGCCGAAGGCGACCTGGACCTGTCGGACCCGCGCACCCGCCTCGTCTTCTCGGCGCACGGGACCCCGGTCAAGTACCTGGAAGCCGGAAGCGGATACGCGCGGTACGTGGACGAGTTCTGCCGCGAGGTGGCCGCGCTCCTGGGGGTGGATCGCTACGAGCTGGGCTTCCAGAACCACACGAACCGGCGGATCGCATGGACGGAGCCCGACATCGGGAAGGTCATCGAGACGGTGGATGCCGACACGGTGATCGTCGACCCGGTGTCGTTCATGCACGAGCAGTCCGAGACGCTGGCGGAGCTGGACCACGAGCTCCGCGAGGAGGCGGAGGGGCGTGGGCTCGCCTTCCACCGGGTCCCGGTCCCCCACGACGACCCCCGCTACCCGAAGGTGCTGGCCGACCTGATGGAGCCCTTCCTGACCGGGATCGCCGCCCGGTCGGCGGCCCTCGGGCCGAACGGTGGGGCCGGAGAGGGCATCGAGACCGGCACCGCCGCCCCCGGAAACCCCGCGGGGCTGCGCTTCGGACCCTGCCGCTGCCGCCCCGAAGCCGGGACCTACTGCCTGAACGCGTTCCCCCGGGAGGTGGCCGCACCCTCGCCGGGCTGAGGCGAACCGCCCGAGGCCGCGAGGGCGGTCGCGAGGCTCCGGGCCCGGGCGAGCCGCCCTGGAATGCCCACCCTCGACTCGTAGTTCGTGCAGAGCTCGAGGCCCGCCGGCAGCTCGAGACCCTCGAGGGCGGTCCAGCTCCGGTCCCACGAGGGCACCCGGGTCCGCGTCACCGACACGACCCGGGTGCGGCAGCCGGTGACCGCCTCGAACTCGGTCCGGGCCACCTCGCCGATCTCCGCGTCGTCCCGCTCCAGCATGGCCGGGTCGCGCGCGCCGCCGAGGAAGGCCGTGTACACGCCCGGCCGTCCCAGGGCGGACGCGTTCCAGGTCACGCCACGGGTCCGGAGCTTCTCGCCGTATCCGACCTGGTAGCCGAGGCCGTGCAGCCCGCAGTCGTCGCCCACGAGGTGCACCATGGCGAGCCGGTTGTAGCGGAGGGTCCGCAGGCGCGCCGCGGCCTCCGGGGCCACCGGCTCCAGCAGCCTCGCCGCGTCCTCGGCGGGGGTCGTGACGACCACCCGGTCGTAGCGCCGCTCCTCGCCCGACGAGGTGGTGACGACCCACCCCCCCTCCGGGCCGCGGTCCTCCGGGTCGGCGGGCCGCAGCGCGGCCGCGCCGGTGCCGAGGCGGACGCGGCCCCGGACCCGATCGGCCATTGCGTCGGTGAACTCCTGCATCCCCTCGATGAACGAGGTCGCGGGAGGCGTCGCCGCCCGGTTGAAGCGCCCCATCAGGAAGCCCCCCATGATGCTCTTCGAGACCCCGAAGCTCCCCATGGTCTCGGCCAGCGAGTGGCGAACGTACATCTCCGCCGGATCCGAGCCGTAGAGGCCGCCGAAGAGCGGGCCCATGACCCCCTCGTAGGCCTCCCTTCCGAACTTCCGGGTCAGGAATGCGCCCACGGTCTCGTCGCGGCGGTACGGGCCCCGCAGGGGCTCGAGGAGCAGTCGTAGCTTCCCACCCACGGTCAGGAGGTCGGTGCGAAGCAGGTCGCCGGGCCGGAAGGGAACCTGCCTGAGCCGTCCCCTGCGGTACACGAAGAGGGGGATGTCGGGCGGGACCTGCACCATGCGCTCGCCGAGCTCCAGGAGCCGGATCATCTCGGCCACCGGGGGGGTGACCCGCGTGCGCTGCGGACCGAAGTCCAGGAGCCGCCCCTCCACCCGGGCGCTCCGGATCACCCCGCCCACCCGTTCCCCCGCCTCCAGGACCTCGTGCTCCACCCCCCGGGCGTCCAGGAAGACGCTCAGCGAGAGACCGGAGAGGCCGGCGCCGACGATGCCGATCATGGGTGCGGGGCTGGAGATCCGAGGGTGGGAGACGGCACGGATGGCGGGGCGCACGGCGCGCGGGGTCCACGGCGCGAACGCCGGCGGCGGGTGGGCCGAGCCCATGAATCTCCCCCTCCCGGCCCTGCCGA
>JBJHBX010000586.1:0-2305 GCA_050485725.1 Gemmatimonadales bacterium
CCAGAACATCGTCTCGGGGGCCTCGGTGGGCTCGCCCTGCTCGTCCTTCTTCAGGTAGCGCCGTGCCAGTACCAGCCTCGCGTTGTCCGAGAGAGTGGCACGGGGCAGGTCGTCGGGTGTCCGGTCATCGAAGATCCGGGGGGTGGAGACTTCGGGACCGGCGGCGGTCGACGGGGTGTCGGGGGCGCGTTCCTTCCTGGACGGCATCGGCTGGACTCCTGGGGGGCGAAATGTGGAGGGGGCGTGGAAAAGGGGGTGGAAAACCGGCCCGGAGCCGGTGGAAAGGGCGTGGACAACCCGTGGAGATGACCCCCCCGGGAGGTGGAAAACGCCGGAACTCCGCTCGTGGCCGCCGGCTGGACCGTGGAAAGGCCCGGAGCGCCCACACCACTAAATCTAGCGGCGGGGACCACAATACGCCACGACATCTCGTGGGTCAAGGGTCCGGTCGACGAATGTCGCCGCCCCCTCGTTCGACCGCCCCGCGCTCCGCTTCCACGCCCCGGAAGGGCGCGGGTCAGAAGGCCCAGCCCACGCCGGCGTAGACGGAGGGTCCCGGGCGCTCGAACGCACCCCCGGCGCCCACGACCTCTCCCCGGAACGGGATCGCGAGCCCCACCCGCAGAAGCCCCGCGTTCCAGCTCCCGAAGGCGTGGGCGAGCATGAGTTCACCCCCCGCCGACGCGATGACCCCCTCCGGCCGCACGAGCCCGTTCGACCCCTGTCCGTCGCCCTGGCCCGGCCCCTGTCCGGCTCCCTGGCCCGCCCCCCCGAGCCGCGCATCGGCGCCGTCGAGCCAGAGTCCCGCCGCAAGGCGGTCCAGGTAGACCGGAAGCACGCCCTGCCCGCGGTTCACGATGGAGAGGGGGATGCGCACCTCGGCGCCCGCCCCCCAGGCCCGGTCCCCGCCGCGGGCACCGAGCTCGAAACCCCGCACCTGGAAGGCGCCGGGGACCCGGTCCCAGGTGGCGCCGAACCTGCCGGTTCCCGCGCCGCCTCCGCCCCCGGCCCGGAGGGTCGCGGGGCCCACGCCCGGACCCGCGGCGAGCCCGACCGCGCCCCGGAGCGCAAGGACCGGCGGCGCCCCACCCGCCGCATCGCGGCCGCGCTCCGCGAGGGGGCGGAAGTGCCGGGTCGAAAGCACCGCGTCGCGGGTGCTCGCATCCCTTCCCGCCACGCCGCGGAGCGTGTCGGCGAGCCCCGGCTCGTGGCGCGCGCGCAGGCGAAGGGCCACCTGCGATCCCTCCTGCGGCCCCGGCTGGAAGGCGTAGCTCCGGACCGACGACCGGGTGGCCAGGGCGCTCACCTCGACCAGCTCCCGGGTGGGCCGGGCGAGCGCCGCCCTCCGGGTCAGCGCGCCCCCGTCTTCCAGCAGGAAGAAGTCGGTGCGGATCCCCCGGAGCGTCACGCCGAGCTGGCTCGACGACCGGAACCCCGGCCGGAGTGCCGTGGCGCCCAACCCGAAGCTCCGCTCCCGCGACGCCACGTTCAGGGGCGCCCCCCCCTCGGGCGCCGCCACCCGACCCAGCGCATCCCATGCCTGCACCGCCGAGGCCGACAGCACCGGGTTTCCGAGGCCGGCCCAGCTCCAGGTGGCGTCGCCCTCCCACCGGCGGCCCGGCCCCGAGATGGGGGCCGCGAAGCTCGCCTCCCAGCGATTCCTTCCCACCAGGTCGGTGGCCTCGGAGCGAAGACCCAGGACGGGTGCCAGCACCCGGGCGCCGGCGAGCGACCGGCCCTCCTCGAACACCGGGAGCCAGTAGCGGGGCCGGAGGGTCGATGCGGGCGACCATGGGCGCACCGGGCCGGTGCGCATGGCCAGGTGCCCCTCGGCCATGGCTCCGCCGGGAACGGCCTCGGGGGCCGCCGCGTGCCGCGGCGCCGGGGGGAGCGGATCGAACCAGGCCGCCTCGTCAAACGGGAGGGTGGCGAGCTCCCATCCGCTCGCGCCCAGGTGCGAGAAGACGACGCGCTGGCCGTCGGGGGTCACCGCGGGGAAGACCCCGGCCGTGACCAGGTCCGAGAGCTGGCGGACCCCGCCCCGGGGCGTGTAGCCCTCGTCCAGCCGCACGGCATGGAGGTTCGGGACCCCGGAGCGCTCCGAGCTCCACACCAGGCTCCGGCCGTCGGGGGCCCAGGCCGCGCCGTCGGCCGGGGCGCTTCCCCCCTCGAGCACCGTGAAGGCCGGCGCCTCGCCGCCTGCCCCGGGACCCAGGATCCCGATCTCCCAGCGGCCCCCCGCCTGCCAGCGGGTCACCGCGATCCGGGTGCCGTCGGGCGACCACCGCGGGTGGGACCAGTGCAC
>JBJHBX010000587.1:0-2292 GCA_050485725.1 Gemmatimonadales bacterium
AGCCGCCTCTACGTGCAGATGGCCCGCCGCCTCGCCGAAGCCGGAGTCACGAGCCTCCGCTTCGACTTCTCGGGCATCGGCGACAGCGAGGCCCGGCGCGACACCCTCCCCTTCGTGAAGAGCGCGGTCGTCGAGACCCGCGAGGCCATGGACTACCTGGAGAGGGTCACGGGGGCCCGGCGCTTCGACCTGGTCGGCCTGTGCTCCGGGGCGGACATGGCCTTCGAGGTGGCGCTGGAGGACCCGAGGGTGGTGGGGCTCGTGAAGCTCGATCCCTACGCCTACCGAACCCGGCGCTGGTACCTGATGCACTACGGCCCCAAGGTCCTGGACCTCGGTACCTGGGTCCACGCGGTCCGGGTGCGCGCACGCGCGCTGATCGGGAGGCGCGGGGCGAATGGAAGCGACGCGGGCTCTTCCTCGTTCGTCGCGCCGGAGTACCGCCGCGTCTTCCCCCCCCGGGCCCAGGTCGAGGCGGGGCTCGGTCGCCTTTCCGCCCGCGGGGTCCGCTTCCTGGTCTGCTTCACCGGGAACGAGCCCGACTTCCTCTACCCGGAGCAGTACGCGGAGTCCTTCGGGCGCGTGGACTTCGGCGACCGCCTCGAGGTGGAGTACCTGGCGGCGGCGGACCACACCTTCACCCATCCGGACCACCAGGCATGGATCGCGGAACGCCTCGCGGCCTGGAGCCGGGCTGCGTCCTGACCCCGGAAGGCCGCGTCCTTCATTTCCCCTGGATGCGGGGCGCCCTGCCTACCAGCCGCCCTTCCGGAAGATGAGCACCGGGAGGGTCCGGGCCATGATCCGCAGGTCCTCGAGGGTCGAGACGCGGCTCACGTATTCCAGGTCGTGCCGTACCTTGATCTCCACGTCGCTGAGCGATCGGTCGTAGTGGTGGTTCACCTGGGCGAGCCCGGTGATGCCCGGCAGGACCCGCTGGCGCTTCTGGTAGTCCTCCACCTCGCTCCAGAGACCCTGGAAGATCTCGGGCTGCTCCGGACGCGGGCCCACGATGTTCATGTCCCCGCGCAGCACGTTGAAGAACTGGGGCAGCTCGTCCATCCGGGAATTCCGGAGGAACCGACCGATGCGGGTCACCCGCGGGTCATCGGGGGTGGCCCAGCGCTGCTCCCGGCTCCGCTCCTCGCAGTGGGTCATCGTGCGAAACTTGTAGATCCGGAAGATGCGGCCACCGAGGTCCTTCTTCCGCCGGATGTCGCCTCCGTCCTGGGTGCGTCGCCAGCGGCGGTCCAGCCCGACGCGCTCCTGGGTGTAGATGACGGGCCCCGGCGAGGTCAGCTTGATCGCGATGGCGATCAGGAGCATGAGCGGCGCGGTGACGACGATCCCCACCAGCGCCACGACGATGTTGAGCCCCCGGCGCGTCGCTTCACCGAACTCCCCGAACCGCCCATCCGCCTTGGCGGCCCCGCCCTCCACCAGCCTGAGCTCGGTCCGCTGCGGAGGCGGAGGGGCATCGAGCCCGGGGGCCAGGTCCGCATGTTGCGACGCGGGCGCACTTTGCCCGACCGCCCGGCGCCACCTGACGCCGCGTCGGAAGAGGATGGGGTGCTCCCCGGTCTCCCGGCCGTCGGCCGTGCCGGTCAGCGTGTCATGCGGCATATGCAGCAGTCTCCGTGGACTCGATCACTCGTTCCCGGCCCGGAGGATGGCTCCGGACCGCCCCGGCCGCGTTCCTGCGCGGGGCCGGGGCTTCGCGACGGTCCGCAAGGAGTTGCAAGTACCGTTCACTTCTCGCTGGCACCGGACGATGCAGCCGAACACCCTTGTGCCGCAACGAACAGAAAAAAACGTTCCACCCCTTGAGGGGGAAGAACTTATGGCTCGTGGGCGATGGGTGTGGGGGGGATCCAACACTTCGGGCGCGAACCCGGGGCACATTTTCGGGGCACGATTTCGGTGCATGCCGTGACGGGCGTCCGGTCTACTCGAGCCCGTACTCCTTGATCTTGTAGCGGAGGGCCCGCTGGCTCAGCTCCAGCGCCTCGGCGGCCTGGGCCCGGTGTCCGCCGGTTCGCTCCAGGGCCCGCTGGATCAGGACGCGCTCGAGCTCCGCCGAGTGCCGCTTCACCGAGAGGTCGTCGTCGGGGAGGGTGAACTGGCTTGCGGACGGATCCGGGCTCCGGATCCGCTCCGGCAGATGTTCGAGGGCGAGGCGGGGCCCGTCGGCAAGGATCATCGCCCGCTCCACCACGTTCTCGAGCTCCCGGATGTTCCCGGGCCAGGCGTAGGCAAGGAGCGCCTCGAGTGCCGCCGGTTCGGGGCCCTCCA
>JBJHBX010000588.1:0-2291 GCA_050485725.1 Gemmatimonadales bacterium
CGGCGCGCGAGTGTGCCGAAAGGCACCGTATAGGTAACAAACGGGACAGCTGCGCCTGCCGCGAAGGGTCAATTGACCCGCTTGTTACCCATACGGTAACAAGCGGGCTACGCGCTCCCGGGGACTGTCGCGAATGGCGCAAAACGCACCTCGCCGCGGGCCGCGGGCGGCCGCGAAAGCCGAACGGCACGCGCGCCCCGGACACCGCGCCTACCAAGGGCGCCCGACCAGGGCGCTCCATTCGAGTCGCCGCGGTGCCCCATTCCCGGCTGGCTTTGGCCGCCCGGGCCGCGGCGCCGCCCCCGCGCCCGCCCCCCGATCGCGGTCGCGCTCGCCACCCACCGCCGCGTCGCGCCCGCCACCACGACGCCCGCCCCCGCCACCGCGACCGTGCCGCGCCGCCCCCGCGACCGCCGCCCGGGGCTCGGACCCCCCTCCCGAGGTGCCAAACGGAACAGTTGAGGCCCCCTCGGCGCGCGAGTGTGCCGAAAGGCACCGTATAGGTAACAAACGGGACAGCTGCGCCTGCCGCGAAGGGTCAATTGACCCGCTTGTTACCCATACGGTAACAAGCGGGCTACGCGCTCCCGGGGACTGCCGCGAATGGCGCAAAACGCACCTCGCCGCGGGCCGCGGGCGGCCGCGAAAGCCGAACGGCACGCTCGCCCCGGACACGGCGCCCACAAGGGCGCCCGACCAGGGCGCTCCATTCGAGTCGCCGCGGTGCCCCACCCCCGGCCGGCTTTGGCCGCCCACCCCCTTTCCCCCACCCCGCGCCGCGGCCTACCTTTGGGCGCCGCGACGTTCTGGCCGCGATGTACGTTCTGACCGCGACCACCTGACCGCGACCACCTGACCGCGACCACCTGGCCGCGACGTCCTGGCCGCGACATCCTGGCCGCGGTCGCCTGGCCGCGACCCGTTGACCGCGACGTCCTGGCCGCGACCACCTGGCCGCGACCCGTTGACCGCGACCACCTGGCCGCGACCCGTTGACCGCGACCACCTGACCGCGACCCTCCCCGCCCCCCAACCCCGCGACCTCCACGTGCCCCATTCGAACGGCGACCGCGAACGCGCCATCTACGACCGCTGGGCGGGCGTCTACGACCGGGTTTTCGGCCGGGTCTTCCAGGAGGGGCGGGAGCGGGTGGTCCGCGCCCTCGACGTGGAGCCCGGCGCCCGGATCCTCGAGGTGGGGGTCGGGACCGGGCTCTGCCTCCCCCTCTACCCCCCGCACGCCCGGGTCACCGGGGTGGACCTCTCCATGGGGATGCTGGGCGAGGCGGTGCGCCGGAAGGATGCGGAAGGGCTCGACCGGGTCTCGCTCCTGGCCTGCGACGCCACCCGGATGCCCTTCCGGTCGAGCTCCTTCGATCTCGTGGTGGCCGCCTACGTGGTCACGGCGGTGGCCGACCACCGCGCCCTCATGGGCGAGATGATCCGGGTCGCCCGCCCCGGCGGGCGGCTCCTCCTCATCAACCACTTTCGGCAGGAATTCTTTCCCGTCGGCGCGGTGGAGCGGCTCATTTCCCCCCTCTGCCGCCACCTGGGCTTCCGCACGGACCTCTCGGTGGATGACGTGGTCTCGCCCTGGCCCCTCCGGGTCACCCGGAACGACCGGGTCCGCCCCCTCGGGATGTGGCACGCGGTGGAGTGCGTGAACCAGAAGCCGGTGGGGATCGGAAACGGGGGGGGATCCGCGCGCGAGGGGCGGGAGGGCGGATCCCCGCCACCCCGCGGGAAAGAGTCCGGGGCGCGAACGGCGCCGGCCGCGCGCCAGGGGGGGACCACGGCACCCGACGGGACAGGGGCCGCCGCCCCCGCCGCAGGCCCCCCCCCTACCGCACCCGGAACGGCACCCGCATCACGTGGTCCGGCGGTGCCTCCCGCGGAAAGGCCCCGAGCCCCGAGTCATACTCCGTCGTGATCTCGAGCACGTAATCCCCCGGCGTCGCAGGCGTCCACAGGTAGTCCGCCGTCGTGCCCACGTCGAAGAAGCGGAGGTCGGCGGGCATCGGCACCGCCCGCACCGAGGGTACCGGCACACCGTCGCGCTCGACCATCGTCCAGAGGACCGGCGCGCCGTCGGGCCCGACGAGCCGGAGCATCCGGTTCTCGTCGGGGCTGATCTGCATGAACCGGAGCCGGTAGGTCTCCCCCACCCGGAACTCCTCCGCCGGCGGCTCGTGCATGCCGTTCAGCGCGGGCGGCGGGTCCTCGCCGGCTCCGAGCGCCCCCATCAGGTAGATCCGGTCCCGATCCTCGTCGCGCCCCCCCGGCTCCTCGAG
>JBJHBX010000589.1:0-2287 GCA_050485725.1 Gemmatimonadales bacterium
GGGCGCGAACGGGGGGCGCACGATCCGGATGGCGGTCCCGAGGTGCCCGGAGGGCCGGCGCGCGCCAGCCCGCCATGACGCATCCGCCATCCACACGGAGGACGTGGCCAGCCATCAGCACCCCCGCGAATGGAACCACACGGCCGGTTCCCCCGCTGCCGTATGCGCCGGGAGCCAGCCCTCGGCGACCTCGACCGGTTCCTCGAGCGAGTCGCAGAGGGAGTGGCTCAGCACCACGATCCTGAGCCAGAGATCGGCCCCGACCCAGCGCCATTCGAGGAGCCGGACCGTGCGCCCCTCTTCGAGCAGGTCGCGCGCGGCGTCGCGCGTGCGGCTCCCCGGCGCATCCGCCAGACCTGCCCCACCGGCGTCGGCGATGTACGTCAGCGCGCCATCGAGGAGCGACTCGAAGGGGAGGAAATCGTTCGCTTCGGTCGCCTGGATCCATGCGGATCCATCCTCCAGCCGGATCCTGAACCAACCGTCGCGACGCTCGACGACGATGGCCGCCGGCTCCTCGTACCCGTGCTCCCAGGTGGGCAGCCCGGCGGTGTCCTCTGCACCCGTCCAGCGAACGCGCACGTCCAGGCCCTCGCATCCCCCGGCGGCGTGGTGCGTCCAGGGGCGCTCCACGAAGATCGTTCCGGCGACGTCCGAGCCATCGGGTCTCGAATGAAGGGTGATCGGGGTCGGCGAGTAGACGTCACAGGCCCACTGCCCGAAAACCTGGGGAAGGGTGAGAAGCCCCAGGACCCGGTCCTGTGCGGGGGCTTCCGGAGCGCATGCGGCGAGGAGCAGCGATGCCGCGACGACGGGGCGAATCATCGGAGCTCTTCAGCGCCTGCGCGTGAGCACGGTCGTGGAGAGCGCGGCCCAACCGTCGCCCTGCTGCATCTCACCGAACACGGTGATCACGTCCGCATCCTCGAAGCGGTAGCGCTCCCTGAAGGTGGCCGTCCCGCCGGTCGGCGCAGGTCCGGCCGAGGTCAGGACCAGCTCCTGGTTCGCGTCATCCACGGACCCCGAGAGTTCCCAGCGGAAGCTCATGAACGAGTCCATCCAGTCACCCCGGTACCGTTCCGACTCGACATCGTATCCCAGGGTCTGGAGCGCCTCGTAGTCGAACCCGTAGATGGTCCCGGACCACCGACTCGCGACGAAGAAGTCCCCGATCATCTCGGCCGAGACGCGCCCCCTGCCGAGGGTCTGGGGCGTGCCACTGTCCGTGGCGGGGCCCCGTCGTTCAAAGTCCCACTCGCCCGCCAGCCGCTCGAGGAGCTGGTGCGCCGGCTGGGCCACGTCGTAGCGAACCTCCTGGGCGATCGCGTGCCCCGCAGAGCCGAGGGCCATGGCGAGCGCGGCCACGATGAACGCCGGTGCTCGGAATCGCATGCGGCCTCCGTAAGGTGAAGTCGGACCTCGGGGAGCATGCAGCCGGCGTGGCCCCTCCGCGTCACGACCCATCGTGGCGAGTCGGGCCTTCGAGCCGGCCTCCTGCCCCGGTGACAGCCCACGAGGGCGAAGCCACCGGTGCCATGACGGTACGATGCCTGCCTGTGAGTGGCAATCTCTGTCCGCCGCGCCCGGACCGGCGAGGGACAGACGCCCGGTCTGAGGGTCCGATTACCGTCCCTCGCCGAGGACCGGGCCCCGCACCTCGGATCCGCGCCGGGAGGCCGCCCTTTCTTTGGGAAGGGGCAGGTCGCGCTGGAACCGGGGTCGCCAGGCGACCCGCCTCATCGCCTCGCGGTCCTCCTCGCTTGCGAAGCCGGGCATGTCGTCGATCCGGTCGAAGGACTCGGGTGATGCCAGCACGTACTGGCGTACCTCGTTCCAGTAGATGCCCGGCTCGTTGTCTCGAAAGCACCCGGCCCGCTCGGAGCTCGGGAACCTGCCCTTCGACACCAGCATGGCGTCGACATCGGAAAGGGTGTAGCCCGCGAGTTCGAGTGCGGAGGGGAGGTCGAGTGCGCGGGAGACCGCCGCGTTCCCGGTGGTGGCGCGGATGCACGCCTCCCGGTTCAGGGCGGCACCGGACTGGAAAAGGGTGCTGACACTGCGCACCTGCTCGCACAGGGCGGGATTCCGGGTGGCCTCGTCCACCGTGAGGAAGCAGCTGATGCGTTCGTACCCGACTCTCGAACCGGAGCCGCTGAAGCCGGCCCTCCATATGCCCTCGGGGTGGATCAGGTAGCACGGCTCCTCCGTCTGGAGGTCCGTGGCCAGCGCCGGGAAGAGCTGTTCCACTGGCTCCGCCTTCCGAACCTCGGATGCGAAGACCCTGGCG
>JBJHBX010000590.1:0-2279 GCA_050485725.1 Gemmatimonadales bacterium
GGTCAGACCTGCTCCGCGGGGAGCCGGCTCCTGGTGGAGGAGAGCCGCTTCGACCGGATCGTGGACGAGCTCGGCCGCATGTTCTCCGGAATCCGGCTCGGCGTGGCGCTCGACGATCCCGACTGCGGTCCCCTCATCTCGGCCCGCCAGGCGGAGCGGGTACAGGGCTTCCTCGATCGTGCCGAGGCGGACGGCCTTCCCTCGGCGGGCCGCGCCCCGCTCCCGCCCGACCTTCCTGCCGACGGGTTCTTCGTCCGGCCCCAGCTCTTCGCGCCCGTCGATCCGACGCATCCCATGACCTGCGACGAGATCTTCGGCCCGGTCCTCGTGGCCATGCCGTTCCGGGACGAGGCTCACGCCATCGAACTGGCCAACGGAACCGAGTACGGCCTCGTGGCCGGGGTCTGGACATCGAACGGCGCCCGGCAGCTCCGGATGGCCCATGCCCTCGACTGCGGCCAGGTCTTCGTGAACTGCTACGGCGCCGGCGGAGGGGCCGAGCTTCCCTTCGGTGGCGTGAAGCGCTCCGGCTACGGTCGGGAGAAGGGCATGGAAGGGCTCAAGAGCTTCACCAGGGTGAAGATGGTCGCCCTGCATCACGGATGACCAGGTCCGGACCCGTGCTCCCGACACCCATGCCGGGCAGGTGACACCGGCCGTTCCCCCGCACAGTGGATGCACCATGAAACCACATCACCTGCTCCTGCCCCTCTTCGCGGCGATCCTCCTTCCCTTCGCGGCAACGGTCGACGCCCAGGACCTCACCGAGCGCACCTTCGAAGCCAGGGCCGAGCACGTGATCGTCATCTCGGTGGACGCGCTTCGCCCCGAGTTCTACCTCGACGATCGCTGGCCCGCCCCGATGATGCAGTACATGGCGCGGGAGGGATCCTTCGCCTACCGGGCCCGGGGCGTCACGCCCACGAACACCTATCCCTCGCACACCACGATCGTGACCGGTGCGCTCCCTGCACGCCACGGGATCCATCACAACCGGCCCTTCGAGCCCGGCGGGCAGACCGGTGCATGGAAGGTGGAGGTCGAGCGGATCCTCGTGCCCACGCTCTGGGATGCAACCCGGGCTGCCGGGAAGACGAGTGCGGGGATCTCGTGGCCGGTGAGCGTGGGCGCCGACATCGACTGGAACATTCCGGAGTTCTGGTCGGTGAGCGGCGAGGAGAACGGCCTCACCGGGCCGGCGGCGCACACCGCCGCCCTCCGGAGCGCGGTGACGCCACGGGGGCTCCTCGAGGAGATCGAGTCCGAGACGCTCGGCCCCTTCCCGTCGTACTACTGGGGGCGGAACCGCCCGCGCGACGCGGTGGTCGCCAGGATGGCGGGACACATCATCGAGCGCTACAGGCCCAACCTCTTCGTGATCCACCTGACCCAGACCGACTGGCACCAGCACGCCTTCGGACGGGAGCACGACGAGACCCGCCTCGCGGTGGCCGCGGTCGATCGGGCCATCGCGGAGCTCACCGAAGCGGCGATGCGGGCCGGAACGCTTGAACGCACGGCCTTCATCGTGACCGGTGACCACGGCTTCGTGGACATCGACACGCAGATCGCGCCCAACGTATGGCTGGTCGAGGCAGGACTCCAGGAGGACCGCGAGGACCGCGGGAACTGGCGGGCCACCTTTCATCCCGGCGGGGGAAGCGCCTTCCTGATGCTGAGGGATCCCGACGACACCGAGGCCGTCGCCGAGGTCCGTCGCATCCTCGAGAACCAGCCCGATGGCGTGCGGTCCCTCTTCAGGATCGTCGACGCGGACGAGCTGGCCAGGCGCGGGGCGGATCCGTCGAGCCCCCTGGCCATCGCGACCGTGCCGGGCGTGACCACGAGCGGCGACACCCGCGGCCCGGCCCTTCGCGCGGGTTCCGGGGGTGCCCACGGGTTCTTCCCCGAGCTCCCCGAGATCCACACCGGGTTCATCGCCTGGGGTGCGGGTGTGGCGCCGGGACGCCGGATGCCCCTCATTCACCTGGTCGACGTGGCTCCGCTCGCAGCGGCGCTCCTCGACCTCCCCTTCACGGCCCCGGACGGGGTGCTCCGCCCCGGGCTTCTCCGGACGCCCTGATGCCGAGCCCAGGCACCCGAAACCGGATCGCTGCCCGGACACGAGGAGACTGACGCAGGATGTTCGAACTGACAGGTCGGACCGTCGCCATCGTGGGCGCGGGAAGCGGAATCGGCCGGGCCGTGGCCCGTTGCTGCGCCGCACTCGGAGCCCACGTCGCCTGCCTCGACATCGACGAGGCCGCCGCTTCGGCGGT
>JBJHBX010000591.1:0-2272 GCA_050485725.1 Gemmatimonadales bacterium
CGACCCCTTCAGGCGCTCACGCGATGCCGGTCACGACCCCGGTCAGCACCGGTGACCGCGGGCGGGGACTCCTGAGCTTCCGGAAGCCGGCTTCGCGGAGGAGCTCCCGGTACTCCGCCGGCGATCGGGGGCGGCCCTGGCCCATCGCGAGCAGGTACAGGGAGAAGTACGCGGCGCCCACGGTCTCGGCGCCGCGCATGCCGGCCATGGGCTCGGCCACCACCACCGTGCCCCCCGCCGGGAGCGCCTCCCGTGCCGCGCGGAGGATCGCCCGGGCTTCGTCGTCGTCGTGGTCGTGGAGGATCCGGACCAGCGTCACGACGTCCGCGCCCCTGGGGAGCGGATCGCGGAAGAAGTCGCCGCCGGCCAGGTGCAGCCTCGACGGCGAGAACCGCTCGATGAGCCGCTCCCGGGCCCGCTCGGCCACCGCCGGGAGGTCGAAGAGGCCGAGCTCGAGCCGGGGGTGTCGGAGCCCGACCGCCTCGAGAAAGGCGCCCTCGCCCCCGCCCACGTCGAGGACCCTGCGATGGCGACCGAAGGGGTAGGCGTCGAGGATCTCGCGCGAGACCAGGGGCTGGGATGCCGCCATGAGCGCCGAGTACGGCCCCACCTGTTCGTCCGTCAGCTCCCTCGCGTCGGAGGACCGGGTGTACGCCCAGTACCCGTGCAGGAGCCCGCGGTCGCCGGGCCCGTCGCGCAGAAGCGCCACCGGGTCGGAGAGGTCGTGGTAGAAGAGGACGTTGTGCTCGACCATGCGCGACAGCGCCTCGTTTCCGACGAGGGGGGCGCCGAGGGCCCCCAGCGCGATCCGTCCGGAGCGGGTTCGTCGGACCAGGCCCAGCGCAGTGGCGGACCCGAGGAGCCGTTCGAGCCGGTCCAGGGGGAGCTCGCAGGCGGCGGCCAGCGACTCGGGAGTCATGGGCCCGTTCGAGAGCCGGGTGAAGAGGTCCAGGCGGACGGCGGCCAGCATCGTCTGCGAGTAGACGAAGCCCGCGCAGAGATCGAAGACCCGGCGGGACCTGGAGAGGGCGATGGGGCGGGTCAGGGGGAAGGCGGCGGCCCATCGCTGGAAGGCCTGCGATGCAAGGATCCGGTCGCGCCAGGCCAGGAGGCGTTCCCCGAATGACAGCGGAGGTGGCGCGGCTGCGGTCCGCTCCGGCTCTGGCATCTCCCTCGGTTCGATGCGGGGGGCGGCGGGCGCGGGATCAGGCACGGGGTACACCTCCCGGTGGCGACGGCGAGTGGGGTTCCCGAACCGGGCTCCCCGTGAGTGCTCCCCGGATGCGGCGGGCATCGGCGAAGGGGAGGTGGTGAGCACGCGAGCCCATGGCGGCGGCGAGTTCGTCGAGGAAGGGCTCGGGGCGGAGTCCCGTGTCGAGGAGGTGGACCTCCACGTCGCGGAAGCGGGACGCGAGGGCCAGCGCATCCTCCCTTGCCCGAGGGCGTCCACCTCTTCCGGCCACATCGACGTTCGGCCGACCGTCGGTGAGCAGGACGACGCGGGGCAGGGTCCCCTCGCGTCGGGCCCCCTCCACCTGGCGGAGCGCCTCGACGAGGCCCAGGGCGAGGGGGGTGCCGCCCCCGCCCGGGAGCCCCCGGAGCAGCCGCCGGGCCCGGGTCAGCGACCGGGTCGGCGGCAGGAGGAGTCGTGCCTCGCGATCGCGGAAGACCACGAGGGTCACCTCTTCGCGGGCCCGGTAGCTCTCGGCCAGCAGGAGCTCGACGGCTCCCTTCACCTCGGCGAGCCGCCGGAGCGCCTGGGACCCCGACGCGTCCACGACGAAGACCGTGCGCCGCGCGGCCGGCCGGACCCTGCGCTGGACGTGCAGGTCGCTGCGGGTCACGAGGAGGCGCCGGGGCTCGGATGTGTCGCCCCTGTTGCGGTGGGTCTGCCAGGGCGCCGCCGCCCGGAGGGTGGCGGAAAGGTCGAGCCGGTGGCCCCGTCCCGGCATGCCCTGAAGGGCCCCCGTCCTGCGGCCGCGCTCGTGGGCCTCGACCTGCTCACCCCCCTTTCCTCGGCCCGAGCCTCGTACCGCCACGCCGCGAGGCGGGCGCCCCTGCAACCCCGCGAGCGCGTCGGGAAGAAGGGCGAGGGCGGCCTGGACCAGCCGATCCGGGAGCGGTGTCGCCGCGCCGGGGGCCGTGGACTCGGTCCGGGGGTCCGCTGGCTCCGGGTGCCCGGCGGAGGCGTCTCCCGGCGAGGGGGCCTCGGCCTGCGCCGGTTGCGGGTCGCGCGGGTCGGCCGCCGGTGCGGGTTCCGCGCCCACCTCCT
>JBJHBX010000592.1:0-2268 GCA_050485725.1 Gemmatimonadales bacterium
ACGGACCGTGCACCTGTCCCACGAGGAGGTCCCGCACGCCCACGGCCAGGTTCGCCACCGGGACCACCACGATGGCCGATTGGAGCGAGATGTCGGGAAGCATGGGGACGAGCGCCGGCACGAGGAGACCCAGGAGCACCGGCGTCATGTAGAGCTGCGCCTCCTTGTAGCTGTTCGCGTAGGCCGAGGTCAGCAGGAGGATGCCCGCGGTGAACGCCACGATCGGCAGGTAAAGCGCGAGAAGCGAAATGGCGAGCCCCGGGGTGACCTGGAGCTGGAACCCCGCGGGAGGATCCACGAGCCCCAGCCCCAGGAAGACCCAGAGGTTCAGGATCTGCACCGCCGCAATTGCGAAGGCCACCGCCATCACGGCCAGCAGCTTCCCGGAAATGAGCTCATTCCGGGTCGCGGCCGAGGTCAGGAGGGTCGCGAGCGTCCCCCGCTCCTTCTCGCCCGCCAGCGTGTCGATGGAGAGTGCCGAGCCGCCGAGCACCATCAGTCCGAGCAGGATCAGCGTCAGGTAGCGCCCCAGCATGGCGCCCTGTACCTCGTCGTCGGTGGCGACGTTCACGGCCACGACCGCCGCCACCTCGTCCCGCGCTACCGGGAACCCCGCGCGCTCGAGGAGGGCGTCCCGGCGGGCCTCCCGGAGCTCCGCGAGGCGGGACTGGAGTGCCCGGGCCCCCTCGCGGGAGTTGTTGCGGCTGGCGTTGAAGTGCACGCGGAGCACCCGGGCCCCTTCGAACCTCCCGTTCACCGTGTCGGCTTCGACCTCGCCGGCGGCCTGGAGTGCGCGCCACTCGGCGGCGGTGAGGGCCTCGAGGAAGACGTCGACGGAGTCGCCCGCGAGCGCGGCGTCGGGGTCGTCGTGGGGCAACTGGCGAAAGCGCAACGCACGGGGCACCCCGTCCTCCGGCACCCGGTCGCCGCTCCCCAGGGCCACGCCGGCCTCGCCCGCGAGGAGCCTCCGGGCGAAGTCCGCATCGGTCCCCCCGATGGCGAGACGGTAGGTGCGGGCCTCCTCGCGCTCCGCCTGCCGGTCCTGCATCCAGGCGGACCCCAGCAGGAAGAGGGGGAGGAGCACGACGGGCAGGATCACCGACATGATCAGCGTCCGTCGATCCCTCAGCAGGCTCCGCATTTCGAGCCCGAAAACCGCGCGAATCGGCCGCGTGAGCCTCACCCGATGTTCTCCATTGCGGCTTCGGCGCCGTCGCGCACGCCCGCGAACCGGACGAAGATGTCCTCGAGGTAGTGGAGCCCGGTGGCGGCCCGGAGCTCCTCCAGCGTACCGGTGGCCAGGATGCGCCCGGCGTGGATGATCGCGATCCGGTCGCAGAGCTTCTCCGCTTCGCTCATGATGTGCGTCGAGAAGAGGATCGCCTTCCCCTCGGCGCGGAGCTCGGCGATGATGTCCCGAAGCTCGATGGCGTTCAGCACGTCGAGGGCCACCGTGGGCTCGTCGAAGATGAGGACCGGCGGGTCGTGCGCCACTGTCCGCGCAATGGAAACCTTCTGCTTCATGCCGCTCGACAGCTTCTCGACCCGGGTGTCGGCATAGGCCTCGAGACCGAAGCGCCGGATGAGGGCCTCGACCCGGTCCTCGACCCCCTCCGCCGGGTACCGGTTCACAGTGGCGAAGAAGCGGAGTGTCTCGCGGGGGGTGATCTTCGGGTAGAGCGCCGTCGAGGCCGAGTAGAAGCCCAGGTTCTCGCGCACCCGCTCCGGCTCGGCGCGGACCTCGTGCCCCATGACCCAGGCGCTTCCCGAGGTCGGACGGAGGACCGTCGAGAGCATTCGGAGGGTCGTGGTCTTCCCCGCCCCGTTTGCGCCGAGGAGCCCCAGGATCTCGCCCCCGGCACAGGCCAGGTCCACCGCGTCCGCGGCCCGGACCTCGCCCCGGCTCTCGTCGTAGAAGGTCTTGCTGAGTCCCTCGGTGCGTACCTTCGCCTGGTTCACGCTTCGCTCCTTCGTGCCTGGAAACGGGTCTTGAGGAAGGCTCCGAGCCCTTCGCCGGCCGAGCCCAGGAGAACCTCTTCCCGCCGCATCACCCACTGGGCGAAGGCCACGGCGAGGGCCACGACAAGGGCCATGGAGGCCAGGGTGATGCCGGCCGCGGCAAGGGGCACGTTCCCCTCGATTGCGCCGCGGAGCAGGAGCACCACGTTCGCCACCGGCACGAGGGCCATGCGGTTCGTGAGCTCCAGGTCGGGCGACTGGAGGAAGATCGCGGGCAGGATCATGAGCATGTAGAAGGGGGTGATGGCC
>JBJHBX010000593.1:0-2261 GCA_050485725.1 Gemmatimonadales bacterium
AGGGATAGTTCCGCTCGAAGGCGTCCTCGAAGTCGAAGAGCCCGGAGAAGTCGTCGATGCGGTCTTCCTCCTCCTTCACGAGCACCCCGGCCTCGACGAGCGCGAAGACGAGCTCCCCCACGTCGTCGGTGGCGTGGATGCCCCAGTGGCCCAGCACGGTACGTGCCAGCGGTCCGAATTCGCGAAGGGCCAGCTCGCGCAGCCCGTGGGCCAGCTCCTTCCCCGAAATGTGACGCGGGCGCCGCAGCCCCTCCATGACGTGGTGAAGGGAGGAGAGCACGAAGAGATACGCCTTCGGGTGGAACCGGGGGTTCCGGGCCTTCAGGCGGTCGAGGATCTCGTCGGCGAACTGGACGTGGGTCATGCTCGAATGTTGCGCCTCCGGGCGGAGTCGCGCCAGTGGGTCGATCGGACCCCCCTCCCGCGGGGGCGCTCCGCCCCCGCCGCCCGACTCAGCGCATGGCCCCCACGAGCTCCGGGTAGAGCGGGAAACGGGCCGTCAGCTCGAGCACCTGGCCCCGGACCCGGTCCCGGACCGATTCCGAGGTCGGCGCCTCGAGGATGTCGGCGATCCACCCCGCCACCTGCCGCAGCTCCCCCTCGCGCATCCCCCGGGTGGTCAGCGCCGGCGTGCCGATCCGGAGCCCCGACGTGACGAAGGGCGACCGCGGCTCGCCTGGCACCGTGTTCTTGTTCACCGTGATCCCCGCCGCCTCGAGGGCGTGCTCCGCATCCTTTCCGGTCAGTTCTCCCCGGTCGCGGAGGTCGACCAGGACCAGGTGGTTGTCGGTGCCGCCTGACACGAGGCTGAAGCCCCGCTCCACCAGCCCCTCGCCCAGGGCCCGGGCGTTCGCCACGACCTGGCGTGCGTAGTCGGCGAAGGCCGGCTCCAGCGCCTCGCGGAAGGCCACCGCCTTCGCGGCGATCACGTGCATGAGGGGCCCCCCCTGCGTGCCCGGAAAAACCGCCTTGTCCACCGCCTTCGCGTGCGCCCCCTTTGCCAGGATGATCCCGCCCCTCGGGCCCCGCAGCGTCTTGTGCGTGGTCGTCGTCACCACGTCGGCGTGGGGAATCGGGCTCGGGTGCACGCCGGCCGCGACGAGCCCGGCGATGTGGGCCATGTCCACCACGAGAAGTGCGCCGCACTCCCGGGCAATGGCGCCGAAGGCCTCGAAGTCGAGGGTCCGCGGGTACGCGCTCGCCCCGGCCACGATCATCTTCGGACGAAGCTCGAGCGCCTGCGTCCTCAGCGCGTCGTAGTCGATGCGTCCGTCCTCCTCGCGCACGCCGTAGTGGTGCGGCTCGTACAGGATTCCGGAGGCGTTCACCCGCGAACCGTGCGTCAGGTGCCCCCCGTGGGAGAGGTCCATGCCCAGGATGCGGTCGCCCGGCTCGAGGAAGGCCAGGTAGACCGCCATGTTGGCCTGGGCCCCGGAGTGGGGCTGGACGTTCGCGTGGTCGGCCCCGAAGAGCCGCTTCGCGCGCTCCCTGGCCAGCTCCTCCGCGATGTCCACGAACTCGCATCCCCCGTAGTAGCGCTTCCCCGGAAGCCCCTCGGCGTACTTGTTCGTCAGGACGGTGCCCGCGGCCTCGAGCACGGCGCGCGACACGAAGTTCTCGGACGCGATCAGCTCCAGGCCGTCGGCCTGCCTCCGGCCCTCGGCGAGGACGGCCGCGACGAGCTCGGGGTCGGCGGCGGCAAGGTGGGGATACGGGTGCTGGGGGTTGCGATGCATGGCTCGGCGACGGGTTGAGCGTTCCGGTTCTCGGGGGCCCGACGGTCAGCCGCGCGAGCGGGGCCGGAGCCACCCGGGGAACGCCCCTCGGTCCGGGCGGCGGCCCGCCCCCTGCCGCGGAGGCGGGGGCGGAGCCGGCTGCCCGGCCATCCGGGGCGCGGGGTGCCGTTCAGCGACGGCGGATCAGACGAAGCTCCTGTGCAGGTGACGAACCCGGGCGACCCGCTCCTCGGCGATCCGGTCGGCGGCCACCGCGGTGGGGACGCCCTCGTCTTCGGCGAGCGCGAAGATGCGGAGAAGGGTGCCGTAGATCTCGCCGGCCTTCCGCTTGCTCCGCTCCGGGTTCCAGTCGTGGATCTCGCCGTAGACGTTGATCAGTCCACCGGCGTTGATCACGTAGTCGGGGGCGTAGAGGATGCCCCGCGCGTGAAGCTCGTCGCCGTTTCGGGCGTGGGCGAGCTGGTTGTTCGCCGCACCGGCCACCACCTTCACGCGAAGGACCTTCAGCGTGTCGTCGTTCACGGT
>JBJHBX010000594.1:0-2260 GCA_050485725.1 Gemmatimonadales bacterium
CCACCTGGACCGGGGTGGCGTTCCCCGACATCAGGTGTCGGAAGGCGGTCTCGGCCTGGGCTTCCGAGAGGTCGTGGCCGCCGGCGACGCGGGCGACGAGTTCGGCGAGTTCCGGGGAGGGGTTCGTCAGGGTCATGGTCCGAAGCTCTCACTCCCGGACCCCGCCGGTCAACGCGCGCCGGCAGGGGCGCTCCAGTCCGGACCCGGACGCGGCCCTGTTTCGGGTTGACACCTCTCCGGCGCAGGGTACGTTTCGGCGGTGGATGCCCCGGAAACAAGCCGCTTCGCCCTTCTCCTGCACTACGACGGTGCCCCCTTCCACGGGTGGCAGCTCCAGCCGGATGCGCCGACGGTGCAGGGAGCGATCGAGGGCGTCCTGGCGCGGATCAACGGGGGTGCCGCGGTGCGGGTGACGGGCTCCGGACGAACGGATCGGGGAGTCCACGCCACCGGTCAGGTGGCCTCCGTCGACCTGCCGGCGCAGTGGACGGCAGCCCGACTCCGGCGCTCGCTGAACGCCCTCCTCCCGGAAGCGATCTGGGTCGAGGAGGTCCGCAGGGTCCCCGATGCCTTTCACCCCCGGTTCGACGCCCGCCGCCGGAGCTACCGCTACCAGGTCGGCACCGCCCCCATGGCCCGGTCCCCCCACCTCCGTCGGGTCTGCTGGCCCACCGATCCCGCTCCGCCGGACCCGGTGCGCCTCGCCGAGGCGGCGGCGCTCCTCCCGGGAGACCGATCCTTCCGGGCCTTCGCCCGAGCCGGGCAGGAGGAACGCGGGGACCGCTGCCTTCTGCACGAGGCCGCCTGGGTCCCCTGGTGCGGCGGCGACGGCGCGCCCCTCGGATGGTCGTTCCTCGTCACCGCAAACCGCTATCTTCACCACATGGTGCGCTACCTCGCGGGCACCATGGTCGAGATCGGTCGCGGCGCGCGCCCCCTGGCCGACCTGGCGGCGCTCCTGGACGACCCGGAAACACCGCTCGTGACCTCGCCTCCCGCGCCGGCCGAGGGGCTCTTTCTGACCCGGGTGGAGTACGAGGAGGACTCCCTCGGGACCGACCCCGACCGGGATCCGGAGCCGCGCGGGGGAACTCCGGACGCCACCCATTCACGCAACCCCGAAACCGACGCGAGCAACGCCCGATGAAGATCTTCCTGGACAGCGCCGACCTCGTCGAGATCCGCCGGGCGGCGGAGGCGGGGCTCATCGACGGCATCACGACGAATCCCACGCTGATGGCGAAGTCGCTGGGCGACCGTGAGCCCCGGGAGCACTTCGCGGAGATCTGCCGGATCGTCGACGGCCCGATCTCGGCCGAGGTCGTGGCCACCGACACCGACGGAATGCTGTCCCAGGGGCGCGAGCTGGCCGCGCTGCACGAGAACATCGTCGTGAAGCTGCCCATCACCGAGGCGGGTCTCCGGGCGTGCCGAGCCCTCACGACCGAGGGGATCTCGACGAACCTCACCCTCTGCTTCTCGACCGCGCAGGCGCTGCTGGCCGCGAAGGCGGGGGCGACCTTCGTGTCGCCCTTCGTGGGTCGACTTGACGACGCGGGCCACGACGGCATGGAGATCGTCTCCGAGATCCGGCAGGTGTACGAAACCTACGGCTACGAGACCGAGATCCTGGCCGCATCGCTGCGGCATCCGCGACACGTGCTCGAGGCGATGCTGGCCGGAGCCGACGTGGCGACGCTGCCGCCCTCGGTACTCTACCCCCTGCTGAAGCATCCCCTGACCGACGCCGGACTCGCCCGCTTCCTCGAGGACTGGAAGGGGCTCGGCCGAGAGCTCTGACGCCCATGGGCCGCCTTCTCCGTCACTTCGCCTCCGTCCGGTCGTCGCTCGCGACCGCCCTCGTGGCGCTCGCGGCGGTCGTTTCGGGATGCGATCCGGCGCCCGGGGACGGCTCACCGGCGCCGGCCGACGCCGCCTCCGTGACCGCGGCTGCGGGAAACCCCGGCCCCCTCGAGGCACGGCTCGGCACGGGTGCCTCCGCACCGGCGCGCACCTATGCGGCGCAGGATCTCGTCGCGGAGCGAAACACCGCGGTGGTCCGTGCGGCGGAACGGGTCTCGCCCTCGGTCGTGTCGGTGAACGTGATCCGGACCCAGCAGGTCCGGATGCGCGATCCCTTCGACGACTTCTTCGGCGGGCTCTTCGGCTCGGGTCGAACGCAGTCGGCGCGGGTGCCGGGACTCGGATCCGGCTTCGTCGTCGACGGGTCGGGGCTGATCCTGACGAACGACCACGTGGT
>JBJHBX010000595.1:0-2255 GCA_050485725.1 Gemmatimonadales bacterium
CTCGACGGCCCCCAGGCCCGGTCGGTGGTGGTCAAGTACACGCGCCAGTTCACCGCCTGGGGGGGGTGAAGACCCGGCTGGCGAGGCGGGGGGAGAGGGCGTAGCTTCGCGCTTCCGTCCTCCCCCCCGTATCCCGGACCCGTGCCATGACCGGTCGACCCGATCCTTCCCGCCGCTGGCGTGCACTGTTCGCCGCGGCCTGCGTTGCGCTTCTTGCCGTCGGCTGCGCCGCCACCGACGAGGAGGCGACCACCCGGAGGGCCGCGGGTGCCGAGGAGGTCGAACGTTGGGAGACCCGCGCCGAAAGGGTGACCATCACGCGGGACGAATGGGGGATCCCCCACGTTCACGGCCCCACCGATGCCGATGCCGTCTTCGGACTCATGTACGCCCAGGCCGAGGACGACTTCCCCCGCATCGAGCGGAACTTCCTGGTCTCGCAGGGAAGGCTCGCCGAAGCCGAGGGCGAGGGCGCGGTATGGCAGGACCTGCGGATGCGGATGTTCATCGACGAGGTCCAGATGCGTGCCCTGTACGCCGAGAGCCCCGGCTGGCTCCGCGACCTGATGGACGCCTGGGCCGACGGCCTGAACTTCTTCCTGCACATCCACCCCGAGGTGCGTCCCGAGGTGCTCGAGCGCTTCGAGCCCTGGATGGCCCTCACCTTCAGCGAGGGAAGCATCGGCGGCGACATCGAGCGGGTGAACCCGCGCGAGCTCGAGGCGCTCTACGGAGAGGGCTCGGAGCCGATGCGGGTGACGACCGAGGCAGCGGGTCCGGCCTCTCCGCTCCAGATCGCTTCGTCCCTCCTGACCCCCGACCCGGAGCTCGAGCCCAGGGGGTCGAACGGGATCGCCATTGCGCCCCGCCTGACCGAGCACGGAAACGCGCTCCTCCTGATCAACCCCCACACCTCGTTCTACTTCCGCCACGAGGCGCATGTCCGGAGCGACGAGGGGCTGAACGTCTACGGCGCCCTCACCTGGGGGCAGTTCTTCGTCTATCAGGGCTTCAATGCCACCGCGGGCTGGATGCACACTTCGAGTCGCGCCGACAACATCGACGAGTTCCTGGAAGAGGTGATCGAGCGTGAGGACGGGCTCTTCTACCGCTACGGCGACGAGGAGCGTCCCTTCGAGGTCCGGAACGTGACCGTGCGCCACCGCACCGAGGCCGGGCGCCTCGCGGAGCGGACGTTCACGGTCTACCGGACGCACCGCGGACCGGTCGTCCGCGCCGTCGACGGCCGCTGGGTCAGCGTGGCGTTGATGGAGGAGCCGATGAACGCGCTCATCCAGTCCTTCTCCCGCACGAAGGCCCGGAATCTGGACGAGTACCTCGAGATCATGCGGGCGCACACGAACTCCTCGAACAACACCCTCTTCGCCGATGCCGAGGGGAACGTGGCCTACCTGCACGCGAACTTCGTCCCGATCCGGGACGACCGCTTCGACCATGACAATCCCGTCGAGGGCTGGGACTCTGCCACCGACTGGCAGGGGGTCCATGCGATCGAGGAGTCGCCGAACGCCATCAACCCGGCCACCGGGTGGGCCATGTGCACCAACAACTGGCCCTGGTCGGCCGCCGGCGCGGCGAGCCCCCGGCAGGCGGACTTCCCACGCTACATGGACCGGGGAACCGAGAACCCCCGGGGCGAGAACGCGCTCCTCCTCCTGGAGGGGTCGGGGGGATGGACCCTCGAGTCGCTCCGGGACGCCGCCTACACGACGCATCTTCCCGCCTTCGCCCGCATGGTCCCTCCCCTGGTGCAGGGGTGGAGCGAGCTTTCCGCCGCAGGTGAGGCGCAGGAGCTCGTCGATGCCACCTCGGAAGCCGTGGAGTTGCTGCGGGAGTGGGACTTTGCCTGGGACGTCAACTCCGTCCCCACGGCGGTGGCGGTCTTCTGGGGGACGGAGCTCCTCTCGAGAGTCCAGTCGCGGGCGTCCGAAGCGGACCGGGACGTGTACGTCTACGCGGCGGAAGGCACGACGCCCGAGGAGCGCCTCGACGCACTCGTCGCCGCGCTCGAGCGGCTCGAAGCGGACTTCGGTGACTGGCGGACCCCGTGGGGCGAGATCAACCGCTTCCAGCGACTGACCGGTGACATCCAGCTTCCCTTCGACGACGCGGCGCCCTCGCTTCCGGTGGGGTTCACCTCGGCGCGGTGGGGATCGCTCGCGTCGTTCGGGGCGGCCACCCGGCAGGGCTCATCGCGCTGGTACGGAACAAGCGGCAACAGCTTCGTGGCGGTC
>JBJHBX010000596.1:0-2252 GCA_050485725.1 Gemmatimonadales bacterium
GGAGCTTCGAGCCGGGGCGCGCCCCGTGGACGAGCTGGACCGCCGTGGCCGGTGACGCCGGCAACGCCTTCGAACCCGCGCTCTTTCCGCTGCACCCGGAGCTTCCCCGGATCCGCGACGCCCTCGTCGCCGCGGGGTCCCGGCCGGCGCTCCTTTCGGGAAGCGGCTCCGCCCTCTTCGGGATCCATCCGGCTCCGGACACCCCCCCCGATGACGTCGCCGACCGGGTCATCGAGGGAGCCGGCGTGCGTGGACTCCGCGTGCTCCGCACCCGCACCCGGAGTGGGCCGGACTCTCCGCCGCCAGGCTGAACGGTCGGCCAGGGCCCGTCGCGTCGACCTCCGACGGGAGGTGGCCGGCGGCCCGGGCTACCTTTCGTGGCATCCCTCCACGGCGCCCGGTGGGAATTCTGCGGCGAACGCCGCGCACCAGCGGAAGATGGCCCCTTCGGGGAGGCTGTCGGGAATCCGACCTCCGGGAACGAGGGTGTAGGTCCTGGTCCGGAGATCGGCCTTGAGGAACCGCGGATCCGACGAGCGCTCGAGGTCGGGTCGGGCCACGAGGAGGAGGTCTCCCCAGAGCACGGCTCGCTGCTTCGTGGCCATCAGAGAGCCCAGGGTCTCGTCGCGCAGGACCAGGCGACCCCGGGGGGTCATGTCGTAGAAGCGGGCGCCCTCGTCGAGGAGGGACCGTTCGTCGAAGTCGGGTTCGAGGAGCGCGGGCAGCGAGAATCCGGTCTCGAGGGTGATCGGACGCTCCCAGCTCGCACGAGAGGGGTGGAGCAGCTCCGATGCCAGCGAGATTCCGCTTCCCTCCTCGGGGAAGGGGAGCCCGAGCCACTCCGCCACCGTGGGGTAGATGTCGGCGAGGGACCCGCGGATCGGAAGCACCGCGGCGGGGAGCGGGTTGCCATCGAGCCGGAGGAACGCCAGGGGTACGCGAAACTGGTCGAGGCTCAGGACGTCGGTCCCGTGGCCGGGACGCCCGACGACCTGCGGATGTCCGTCCGCGGATGACCAGACCTCGCCCAGGCCATGGAAGACCTCGCCATGGTCCGAGAGCAGGACGACGATCGCGTGGTCGAGGAACCCCTCGCGTCGGAGCACGCCGAAGAGGTCACGTACCTGGCGATCGGCACGGGCCAGCGTCTCCAGGTAGTAACCCGGGCCCCGGACCGGGTCGTCCTCGAAGGGATGCTCCGGCCTCTCTCCCCAGTGGTAGGGCCAGTGGGGAAGCTCGTAGTGGACCGCGAGGAAGAGCGGCCGCTCCGGCGCATTCCGGAGCGAGCGGGCCAGCATGGCATCGAAGGCTCCGGGTCGGTATGTAGCCGCGGCACCGCGGTTGGCGTAGGTGTGGGGGAAGAGATGCCGGGTGAAGGGGAGGGGGCTCAGCAGGTTCGTGAGCGGCGTGTCGTTCCAGCGCGCCAGAAGGAAATCCGCCGCCCCCATCGGGGGTGCGACCACCTCGTCGAAGCCGTGGTGATGACCGATGTTGGCGAACCGCCGCTCGTCCATCGCGAAGAGGGCGTGGTAGCCGCGGTCGCGCAGGCGGTCCACGAGGGTGGCGCCGAGGTCGAGGTGATCGTCGGACACCAGGTTGAAGCGGGCCCCGTGCTCCGGCGGCTCACGGCCCGAAAGGATCGTCATCCATGCCGGATAGGTGCGGGCGTGGGGCGTATAGCTCTCCTGGAGGACCGCGGCCGTGGCCATCAGCGAGTCGAGGAAGGGCATGGTTCCCGGAATTCCTCCGGTCCCCGGCGCGGTGTCGAGTCTCCAGCCGTCGATGCCGACGAGGATCACGTGCGGAGCCTCGGGGTCCGCGGGGCGCGTCCCGGCGCCCTCCGGATTGAGCGCCCGGCCGGTACCCCATGCGACGACCAGGACCAGGGCGACGGGGACGAGGAGGCGCGCCCTTCCCCCGCCTGCGCTGAGGACGCGCACCCGGTCGATGGCGCCCAGGGCGAGGGGGACGAGAACACCGGAGAGGACCGCGGCCAGCGCCAGGGTCCCGACCGGGCCGGTCGCCATGGGCTCGAGCGAGTGGGAGAACCAGGAATGCGGGTAGATCCGGGCATTCAGGAGGAGGACGGCGAGCACCGCCAGCAGGGCCACGAGGTAGTGGCTTCGACGTGCCTCGTCCGGGCTCCGGACCACCCGCACCAGGAAGGGCGAGGGGATCAGGAACACTGCAAGGGCGAAGGCAACGTGCAACGCCCCGAAGGCCAGCAGGAACCAGGCGACCTGTGCCCAGAG
>JBJHBX010000597.1:0-2238 GCA_050485725.1 Gemmatimonadales bacterium
GACGATGGCGGCCCCAGTCTCCCCTGCTGAGACAACGCGTGCCGGCGCCTCGCCAGGGGTGGTCGATGGCAGGCACCGTCAACGGCAACGGGCCACGGGATGGGGACGCATCGAAGGCGTCCCGGGCGGGGTCGCATGACGGGGGCGCCGGGACGGAGACCCGGCCGGTGGTCGCGAAACCGGCCCCTGAACCGCGGCCCCCGGGCTCGATCCCTACCGGATCCCCCCGCCCCCCCCTCCGAAGCTCCCGGTGGCGCCGACGCCGCCGCTGGGGAACCCGGTTCCGGGCATGCCCGATGCGCCGGCGCCGCTCCCGGGCGTCGACATCACCGTCAGCAGGTAGATCGGCAGGAAGACCGCGAGGAAGTCGTCGTCCGTGCCGCCGAGGGGACCCCCCCGCGACCGGAGCCACTCCGGAAGGGCAAGCTCGAGTCCGGCATCGCGGAGCCTTCGCTCGATCCGCCCCATCCAGGCGGCGTCGGCGGACGGGTCCGCCAGGAGCCACTCGAGCTGTTCGACAAGCTGCCACCCGGCGCCCTCGGGATCACGCTCCACCTTCCGCTCGATCTCGGCCCGCAGCGCCGCCTGCCAGGCCCGCACCTCGGCGCGCTCCCGGGCGCCCTGCAGCGTCAGGTCGTGCCGCCGCGTGCCCGCGAGCATCAGCCCCACGCCGAGCAGGACCACGAAGAGGAGCCAGGGTACAGCCAGGTGCGCGGGAAGGCCGAACGTGCCCGCGACCCCGACAAGGGCCCCGATCCCCGCCAGGAGGACCCCGACCCCAAGCCCGATGAGCCTCACCGAGCGCCCCTTCCGGTCGACCATCCACCCCCCGGCCTCGAGCTCGGCGAGCGCCTCGGCCCGGGACGACCGGTGGAAGGCGCCGGCCCCGGTGAGGAAGGCGCCGAAGTCGTCGTGCCCCTCCACCTCGGCGAGGAACCGGGCCTCGAAGGGGGTCATGGCGCCCGTCGCCGCGCCCCCGGCGTCGGCATCCGGGGCCCGAATCACGCGCAGGCGCTCCCCGGTCCCCCCCTCCTCGACGGGCTCGCGGAGCAGCGTGACGTGTCCACGACGCGCGAGGGACACGAGCAGCGCGGGGAAGACCCGGGGCGCCCAGTACATGGCGCCGTGCGCCAGGAGCACGGCCCGGTGCAGCGGAACCTCGGGAGGGGAGGGGATGCTCCGGGGCGCCGACACGGCCGGGGGGCGCGTCCCCCGCTCGACGGCGGCCACCGGGAGGAGCCCCGCCAGGAGCGCGCCCACGAGTCCCAGCGCCAGGGCTCCACGGTTCACGGGCGCAGGGGGCGACCGCCCCTCGATCCGACCCGGGAAGCCCACCGCCATGGCCCAGCTCTGGCCCGCATCGAGGGGATCGGGCTCGAACACCACCTCCCAGCCCCGCTCCGTTCGCGACAACGTACCCCCGTCAGCCGGCGCGATCCGGATGTCGCCCCGCTCGAGACCCAGGTCGGGCCAGCTCGCCGCAACCCGCACCCGCTCGAGCGGCACCTCCCAATCGGTTCCCACCGGCTCCCAGTCGATCCGGTTCTCGCCATCGACCTCGAGGAGCGCCCCGGTCACCCGGTAGCGGATCTCGAAGGTGGCGGAGGCGGTGCGCCGCTCGAAGGACCACTCGAGGACCAGGTCGCCGCCCGAGCGGCGCTCCCGCACCCGCTCGATCCCGGTGTCGGGGCTCGAGACCTCGACCGACACCACCTCGGTCCTCCGATCGAGGGGAATGCGGCGGTACCCCTCCGAGAAGCTTCCCGCTTCGACCCGGAATCGAATGCGCTCCACGACCTCGAAGGCCCCGGCCTCGTCCATGGCGAGCTCCGCCTCGAACGACTCGATGCCGTAGACCAGGCGCTGTGCGGAGACCCCCGATGGGCAGAGGGTCCATGCGAGGGCGGCCACCCCCGCGGCCAGCATCGCAAGCCGCACGAGGCGGCTCGAGATGCCCGCGAGGCGCGGGTGGTCGGGGTGCTCGGCGCGTCGATTCATGGCGGGGTGGGTCTCGAGGACAGGGGCGGAGCTTCTACTCTTCCCTACGAACCGCCGCCCGCGGATCTTCGCCAACGGCCCCCGCGAAGCCCTCCATGATCTCCGCCACCGGTCGCACCGCGTGGATCCCGGCCACGCTCCGCCCGGCCTGCCAGATTTCCCGGGCCGCCTCGCCGTTGGGCCCCGCGCCTCTCGCGTTTCCGGAGCCCGCGGCCTCCTTCATCCCGGAGCCCGCGGTCT
>JBJHBX010000598.1:0-2234 GCA_050485725.1 Gemmatimonadales bacterium
TGACCGGCGAGGACCTCGTGCGGGAGATCCCCGCGCTCGGGGCCATGACCACGATCACGGTCGAGCAGTTCTCCAACGTGGCGTCGGGCTCCATCTCGCTGGATCAGTGGATGGCCATGTCCCGACGGATCGATGCGCTCTTCGCGGAGGATGCCGGGCTTTCCGGGGTCGTGATCACCCATGGCACCGACACCATGGAGGAGACCGCCTTTTTCCTCGACCTGACGCTTGCGGACTGCCGTCCCGTCGTGGTCACGGGGGCGATGCGGCGGGCCGGCGTCCCGGGCGCCGACGGCCCGGCGAACCTTCTGAACGCCTTCCGCCTGGCGGTCGATCCGGCGGCGCGGGAGCTGGGATCCGTTGTGCTGATGAACGACGAGATCTTCGCCGCACGGAACGTGGCCAAGGTCCACACCTCGCGCCTCGACGCCTTCGCCGCCTCCGACGGAGCCCCCATCGGCGTGACGGACCCCGATGCGGTCGTCCTGATGGCGCCGCGGGTCCCGCGGAGTTGCGGAACCGCACCCTTCGACCTGTCCGAGGTCGGCGTGCTTCCCCGCGTCGATATCGTGACGAGCTACCTGGGTTCCGACGGCGCGCTGATCCGCGCCGCCGTGGCGGCGGGCGCGGAAGGCATCGTCCTGGCCACGGTGGGGCGGGGTGGTTCGACTCCCGGGGAGCGAAATGCCGTGCGCGAGGCCCGGGAAGCCGGCGTCGTCGTGGTCCGGAGCTCCCGCACCGGGGCCGGACGGGTTCCCGTCGGGAGCGGGTCGGCCGGCGGTGGATCCGACCTGGCGCCGAGCTTCGGAGCCGGTGATCTGACCCCGGTCAAGGCCCGGATCCTGCTGATGCTTGCCCTCGCCACCGGGGCCGGGGCCGACGAACTCCGTGCCCACTTCGAAGGTCGCTGAAACGATGACCGACCCGTCGATCGCCGCTTCCACGCCCATGCGCTCGGCCTCCCGGGCCGGCCAGGGTTCCCTTGGTCGCCTCCTTCCACCCCTCGCCGGGATCCTCGCCGTTCTCCTTTCCGGGGGGTGCGGCGGCGACGCCGGAGATCCACCGGCCGCAGCGGGGGAGGCCGTGGAAGCCGGGGCCCCCGACCCGGGGTCGGCCGAGCCCCGACGCGACACGATCCACCTCTACGACCTCGGACACCGCCGGGGAGACCCCGACGCTCCGATCATCGTCTTCGAGTTCTCCGAGTACGGGTGCCCGTTCAGCGCCTCTTTCGCGGCGGAGACCTATCCCGCCCTCGCCAGGGAGTTCATCGAGACCAGGCAGGTCCAGTGGATCTACATTCCCATCGTGGTCGGCGGGTTCCAGAACGGTGAGCTGGCCGCAAGGACGGTGGAGTGTGCGGCAGAGCAGGGTGCCTTCGAGCGGGCGCAGGTGACGATCTTCGAGGAACAGCAGGCCTGGCGCGGCACCGGGCCGGCCCAGGCTCCCGGTTACTTCACCCGGCTGGCGGCCGGGATGGGTCTTGACGCGGCGGCGTTCTCGGCGTGCGTGGGGGCGCCAAGGGTGGCGGAGCGACTGACGCTGAACCGCCAGGCGGCAGGGGCCCTCCAGGTGGCCGCGACACCCACTTTCGTCGTCGATGGGAGGCGGGTCGAAGGTGCGCTTCCCGCCGACCAGTTCCGCGCCGTGCTGGAGCAGGTGATCGAGGAACGGGCTGAACGGGGGGAGGGAGCGACGCGAGAAGGGGGCGGGGCAGGGTAGCCGCCACGCCTCCACATGTCGCCGGCCGCCGGGGTGGACGGGCAGGGCCGGGACCGCCCCGGGCCGTTTCCTGCCCCGCTCCCGGATCAGGTCAGAACGCGAAGCCGATGTTGACGAGTCGAATGGTGGGGATGAGCGCCGGTGCGTCATCCACATCCCTGGCGCCCACGAGTCGCTTCAGGCCGAAGCCGATCCCCACGTAGAAGTTGTCGTTCGCGCCCATGAGCCAGCTCCGGTTCGCATCGAAACCGAAGCCGAAGAACGAACCCTCGTTGGTGATCCGGGTCAGGCCGATCTTGGCGCCGAAGGCCCAGCCGTCGAAGGGGGTGCCCTGCGGGTAGTACCGCCAGAACACGTCGGCGTTGACGTAGGTGTCGTCGTTCCTGTCGAAGAACGACCCCCCGAAACCGGCGGTCGAGGCATCGGTCACGACCCGCTCGTACTCCGCGTTGAAGAGCTCGAGAAGGAGGCCGAAGGGGTTCGCCGAGATCACCTGGTCATACTCCGTTCGC
>JBJHBX010000599.1:0-2229 GCA_050485725.1 Gemmatimonadales bacterium
GGCGTCTCGGAAGGGGCGCCGGGCGACCTCCTTCCCCGCTTCGGGGACCGGCGCAGCTCGACCTACCCGATGCGGGCGGGGGGGGAGTCTCGCCCGCCCGGGAATTCATGGCTTCATGGGGGTGCCGAGCTCATCCGTGGCAGGTCCGGCCCCTGGGGGGTGACGGTGGGGGCCGCGGCCTTCGTCGACGCGGTCCGGGCCACGGACTCAACCGGCCTCGATGGGGGCCCCTCCACGGCACCGGACCCGCGCCCCCGCGGCGCGGTCCACGTCGGAGTCGGACTGCGCCTGGGGCTTCCGGGGGTCGACGGATGGCTGCGCGCCGACGGGGCGGTGGATCCCGCCCGGGGCACGTCGCGCCTGTCGCTCGGCTGGGCCTACCAGCGCGCCCCCGGTCAGTTCGGTGCCCGCACCCCGGGTCCCCCGTAGTCGCGATCCCGTCCGATCTGGGGGCCGTGCCCGCCCCGCCCCGCGTTGTCGATCGAGGCGATGAACTGGCGGATCGAGCCGGGGAAGGGCTCGGTGCGGGCGGTCCGTCCGAAGGGGTCCGTGTACCAGATCTCGGGCCCTCCCTCGTTCGTGATCCGGTTCTGGTTGATGTCGACGAAGCGCCGGACCCCGTTGAAGGCGGAGTGGGGATGGTCCCATGCCACGGCGTGGTTCAGGCCCCCGGCCGTGGACTCCCCGCAGGGCCCGTGGGTGGTGTGGATGCCGCCGAAGGGGTTCGAGGGCATGCAGAGCTGAAGCGGACGTCCCACCGCGCCGGGAATCGAGGGCTCGTAGTAGCGGGAAGGAAGAAGAACCTGGAAGTAGGGGTTGAAGAAGGCGAGCGTCTGACCGTTCTCCCTCCGGATCCGGTTCGAGGTCTCCCAGCTCTCGTGCAGGTGCCGGAAGTTCGGCCGCCCGGCGGCCTCCGCCACGATCCGGTCCACGCAGGCGCGGTCCGGGATCACCCGCTTCCCTCCCCCCTGCGGCGAATTGAGGGGCGTGGGCGCGCCCGCGTGGATCGTCCGGCTCCGGTCGCACGACGAGACGAAGACGCCGGGCTCCCCGATGGCCGCCATCATCGTCACGTGCATCCGGGTGCCGTCGGTGCACCAGACGTGGTAGACCAGCTCGTGCAGGTTGTTCGTGAAGGCGTCGGCGGAGTGGGTGCCCTGGTGCAGCTTCGTCAGCACCTCGCAGCGGATGTCGAGCACGGCGCCGAGCGCCCCCCCGAAGCGAAGCGGGACGTCGCTCTGCCACTCGACCTTGTGGCCCACGTGGTCCTCGTGCCTGCGGCCCGCGGGGTCCCAGATGTCGAGCTGGGAGTTGGCATAGCCGAAGGGAATGTCCCCGACGATGCGGTGAAGCGGGGACCCTCGTGGATCGCGGCCATGCTCGTGCCCGAAGGTGCACCCGGTTTCGGGATCCACCGGAGGGTGCCAGGTCGGGTAGAGAAGCCCGTCGGGACCCACCACGGAGTACCTGGCGTGGATTTCCTCGGTGCAGGTGTCGTGCGGACCCGGGGTCCACGCGAACATCGCCTGGCTCCAGCCGGTGGCCGTCGTCGGACCCTGGGGAAGGAAGAGCCCGCCCTCGGACTCGCATCCCGCTGCGCCGACGAGGACGATTCCGAGAACGAGGGGAGCGAGGCGGGAACACGGTGGACGAGCGGCCATCTTCGAACCTCCGAGGTGAAACGTTGTGCCGACCGGACGGCAATCTTGTTCGCTTCCAGCCGGCCCGGCCCGGGGCGCCGAAACCGGCAGGCGCGGCGCTACCGGGTGCCGCGCCGCGAGATCCCCACGCCGGCCCGGACCAGGTTGTATCCGGTCCGCTCCCAGACCACCTCGTCGCCCCGCCGAAGGGTCCCGAAGGCGGCGAAGGTCACCCCCAGCGAGGGCTGGAGCCGGTAGCGCCGCCCCAGCGGGACCTCGGCCCCGATCCCCAGTCGACCGCTGGGGGCAAGCATCCGGACGTCGTCACCCTCTCCGGGCTGGAGGGCGCGGAAGTGGCCGGTCCCGAGGCTCGCCTGCACGTGCACCGGTCCGTTCCCGGGGCGGATGCGCCCCACCAGGTGCACGGAACCGATGACCTGCCGGACCGGGTCCGACTCGGAAACCCATGCCGCCACCTCGGTCCCGAAACCGAAGCCGGGGCGGAGCATGTGCCCGAGCCCGAGGTGCACCTCGACGCCGGAGCGCCTGCGGTCCTGGCAGATCTCGCAGGCCAGCTGGCCCCATCCGT
>JBJHBX010000600.1:0-2224 GCA_050485725.1 Gemmatimonadales bacterium
CGGGCACGTTCCACCGGGATCCGGTCAGCCCGAACCGATGGCACCGAGGAGCCGCCTGCGGTAGTCCGTCATCGCGAAGGGCTTGTGAAGGACCATGTCGGGCCGCGAGGGATCGACGTCGGCGAGCTCAGGGTGGCTCGTGTCCCCGGTCACGAAGAAGAACCGCCCCAGGAGCTGAGGCCGGTTCGCGCGGACCCAGTGGTACAGGTCGATGCCGGATTCACCCGGCATCCTGACGTCGGAGACGACGGCGTGCACCGGCAGGTGCTCCAGGATCGCCCGGGCCTCCGCGGCGGAGGCCGCCTCGACCACCTCGACCCCCATGCCCTCCAGGATTCGCGCCTGGAGCCTGCGGATCGGGGATTCGTCGTCCACGACGAGCACGGTGGCGCGCCCGTTCTCCCGGTCACGGGCCGGACCGGGCTCACCGCCGTCTGCGGAGACGGGGGTCGAGGCCGGGGCGTCCTCTCCGGCGGCCGGCGGTTCGCCGAGGGCCGGGAGGCGGATCACGACCCTTGCACCCCGGGGGTGCCGGTTCTCGGCCCGGATCTCCCCGCCGAAGCGTTCGACGAACCGGTGGGCCAGGGCCAGGCCGAGCCCCGTCCCCGTTCCGGGGTCCTTCGTCGTGTAGAACGGCTCGAAGACCCGTTCCACGTCGGCGAACCCGGGCCCGTCGTCGTCGAAGGCGAGGTGCACCGTCCCCGTCTCCTCGTACCCTGCCACGCGGAGCGTTCCCTGGCCTCGGGCCGCCATTGCGTCGAAGGCGTTCGCGACCAGGTTCAGGACCACGCTCCGAAGTAGCTCCGGGTCCGCCTCGACCCAGGCGTCGGGGACCTCGTCGACGTCGATGGCGAGCCCCGAGCGGCGGAAGGCGACCTCGCGCATCCGGGCCACTTCCTCCACCGTCGCCCGCACGCTGACTGGCCGCCCCGCTCCGTCCCCCCGCCGCGAGAAGTCGAGAAAGGTCCGGACCAGGTCCCTGGCCCGCCCTCCCTCCGCGAGGATCGGGCGGAGGAAGGCCTCGCGGATCTCGGCCGCCGCGGGCGGGTCGCCCTCGGCGTAGCGGTGTTCGAGGAGCTCCGCGAAGCCCATCACCGAGGCGAGGGGATTGTTGAGCTCGTGGGCGAGCCCGGCGGAGACCCGGCCGAGGGCCGCCATCTTCTCGGACAGGATCAGCTCTCCCTGGGTGCGCCGCACCTCCTCGAGGGCCGAGGAAAGCGCCTCGTTCCGGTCCTCGAGCTCGGCGCGGGCGACCTCGAGGCGCGTCGCCATCTCGTTGAAGCCACGTGCCACGATGTCGAACTCCTGGTCGTACCCCCTCGCAACCCTCGTGGCCAGGTCGCCGGCGGCGACCCGTTTCGAGGCCGCGAGGAGGTCCCGGAGTGGCGGCGTGACCCTTCGGTGGGCCCAGGCCGCGATGCCGACGAAGACCGCCACGAACACCAGCACGAGGAGCAGCCGGGACCAGAAGATGAACCGGAAGGCACGGGCCTGCTCGCGCTGGATCCCTTCGAGTTCATCCTGGCGAAGCTCGAGGAAGGCGTTGAGCCCGGCCATGAAGTCGAGCACCTGTAGGCCGGCCCGCGTCCTCGCCTCCGCGGCCGCCTCGAGGTTCCCCACCGCAGCCTGGTTCCACGACATCGCCGCGGACACCTCCACGGCCTGGTGCAGTTCGCGGAGTCGTTCCAGTGCCAGTCGTTCCTCGAGTCCGAAGGGGCGCTCGAGGAGGCCCCGGAGCGCCCGGTGAACCTCGCGCCCGGCGCCCTCGAAGGTCGCAGGCACCTCGGCGCCCCGGGCCACGAGGTCCGCCGCCGAGATGCTCAGGATCTGCTGCATCACCGCCTGGTTCATCCGGTCAGCCAGGCGCTGCTCCTCCGTGAAGCCCGCCACGGCGGCCGCCAGCGAATGCTCGAGGCTCCGCTGGTAGACCGAGAGGGAGACGGACGAGACCACGAGGAGGGTTGCCGCAGACGCTCCCACGAGGAGCATCCGGTCCCGGAGGGAGAGGGACGGTCCCCGGCCTTGCCCGCTCAAGGCGGATCGTCTCCATCGCCGACCGGAAGCAGCGCCGGGCCCCTCGGACGCATCTCGAGAAGCACGTACGGCCGGTCCACGCTCCCGCCCGGGTCGAAGACGATGGGGCCTCCGAGGAGCGCAGACATCCAGGGCTCGCTCCCGTCGAGCCCCCGGAGCCAGTTGGCCAGTTCATCTCCCGTCCGGGCCC
>JBJHBX010000601.1:0-2211 GCA_050485725.1 Gemmatimonadales bacterium
CGGTCGGCGTCGGCGTGGCTCATGCCGCTGGGGATCGGGTTCGGGCGGGGGACGGACGCCGGGGCTCCCGCGCGTGGCTCGGGAAGGCGTGGCGCCGCGCACCCCGGCGGTGCAAGGGTTTCGCGAGGAATCCGGAAGGTAAGCCCGGGGTCGGGCGGGACCAAGGGTCGAAGGACCGGACCTTCCCGCCCCGCGCAGAGGGGGGTGCCCGGCGGACCCGGCAGGTCAGCCGAGGCGCGCCCCCGGGGGAACGCGGGCCTCGTTCTCGCCGTGCCCCTCGAGGTCGTTCAGGGTGACCGGCCGGAAGTGCAGGTCGATGGCAAGCCAGAGCGTCTTCGCCCAGGGGTAGAAGAGGAAGGGGGTGGGCACGACGAGGGCCATGAGCGTCCACTTGAGCCCTGACCATGGCACGTCGGGCCAGGTCAGGAGAATTCCCGCCAGGGCGCCGGCGCAGATCAGGAGCTCGGCGGTGACGAAGTTCACCACGAAGCTCCCGATGAAGTAGTCGGCCTCGCCGCGGTCCGTCTTCAGGTGGCATCCCGGGCAGACGGGGGCCATGATCACCCACCGCCGGAAGAGCTTCCCCTGGCCGCAGTTCGGGCACCGGCGGAGGAGGGCGCGCCAGAGGAGCCCCAGCGCGCGGCCGGGGTCGAGTTCGCGGGGCGGCGCCGGCGGCGCCGGGGTCCGCGCGCCGGAGGGCGGGAGATCGGCGGGAACGGAGGGGGAAGAGGAGGGGTTCTCCATGGGTCCAATCTACCGGAACCCCGACCCGAGGTCGACGCCCGATGAGCCTTCCCGCGTTCGCCGTGCCCCTCCTTCCGCTGGCACTGCTGGCGCTGCTGGCGCCGGGGACCCCCGCGTTCTCCGCATCGCCCGGGGTCGCTGCCGCCGACGAATTCGCACACGCGGCCGCCCCCGCCGCGGCCGCCCCTGCCGCCCCTGCCGCCCCTGCCGCGGCCGCCCCCGCCGCCGACACCCTGATCCTCGTCGTGGCGGAAGAGGGGAACCGCGCCCGTTATCGGGTCCGGGAGCAGCTCGCGCGCCTCGACTTCCCGAACGACGCGGTGGGCGAGACCGCGTCGATCTCGGGCAGCCTGATGCTGTCGCCCGAAGGCAACGTGATCCGGGGCGGCTCGCGCTTCGTGATCCGGCTGGCCGATCTCGAGAGCGACCAGGATCGCCGCGACAACTTCCTGCGCCGCAACACGCTGAATACCGAGGAGTTCCCCGATGCGGTGTTCATCCCCACCGGCGTCCGCGGCCTCCCGAACCCCCTGCCGACCGAGGGCGAGGCCGCATTCCTCCTCGACGGCGACCTCACGATTCGCGACGTGACCCGGCCGGTCACCTGGCAGGTCGAGGCCGAGTTCGCGAACGGCGCGGTGCTCGGACGTGCCGAGACCCGGTTCACCTTCGGCGACATGGGGCTCACCGTGCCGAGCGTGGGCTCGGTGCTGAGCATCCGGGACGACATCCGGCTCGAGTTCGACTTCCGGCTGGTGCCTGCCGGGAGCGGAAACTGAGGGGCGGCGGCCGGGCGAGAGGCCGACCCGCGACCGAGGCGAGCCCTCGATGAAGGAGCTCCTCGACCTGCTCGACCTGGAGCCCATCGAGCAGAACATCTGGCGCGGGCAGAACCGCGACATCGGGACCGGGCGCGTCTTCGGCGGGCAGGTGCTGGCGCAGGCGCTCGTCGCCGCGCGGCGCACGGTGGAGGACGACGACCCCCCGCGCGAGGCGCACTCGCTCCACGCCTACTTCATCCTGGCCGGCGACCTGAAGGCACCCATCGTCTACTTCGTCGACACGCTCCGCGACGGAGGGAGCTTCACGACGCGGCGCGTCACCGCGATCCAGCACGGGCGCGCGATCTTCAACCTCTCGGCGTCGTTTCACCGCGCCGAACCGGGGATCGAGCACCAGGCCGGGGCGCCGACGGTTCCCGAGCCGGAGTCCCTCACCCCCGAGCTCGAGCGGATCCGGGCCATCGCCCACCTGATTCCGGAGGATGTGCGGGGCGTGCTGACCCAGGACCGCCCCCTCGACATTCGCCCCGTGGATCCCCCGGAGCTGGTCGATCCGGCGCCTTCGCCTCCGCTGAGACACGCCTGGTTCCGGACCACGGGGCCCCTCCCCGACGACCCCCTGATGCACCAGGCGGCGCTTGCCTACGCCTCGGACTACGGGCTCTTGGCCACCGTTCTCCAGCCC
>JBJHBX010000602.1:0-2210 GCA_050485725.1 Gemmatimonadales bacterium
GTTCACCGTCTTCGCGCCCACGAACGAGGCCTTCGAGGCCCTCTACGAGACGCTCGAGGTCGGTGCCATTACCGATCTCCCCGCCGAGCTCGTCCTCGACGTGCTCCTCTACCACGTGGCCGAGGGTCGTCGCGCCGCGAACAGCGTCGTCCCGCGGAACGGCACCCGCACCATCGAGACCCTGCTCGGGGCCACCTTCCAGGTGACCACCGCGGCGCAGATCCTGGACATCGCGGGGCAGACCGCGACGATCGCCGCCCCGAACATTTCGGCGTCGAACGGGATCATCCACGTGATCGACACGGTGATCCTGCCGCTGGGCGGCTGACGGCGGCACGCAGCCCTTTCGGGGTCGACCGAAAGGAATCACGGGGGGTCGGGGATCGCGTCTCCGGCCCCCCGTTGCCGTGGCGCGGGGGCCATGTCAGCTTCAGGTCAGGCGGGGCCGGCCCCCCGGATCGGCCCCCGGTCACCCCCCGCCTTCGGAGATCCCATGACGGCCCCAGCAGGCATCCCATCCGAACTCCATGCCGGCGCCGAAATCGGCGCGCGGACGCAGGCCTTCCTCGACGAGGCCGACCACTACGGCGCCCACAACTACAAGCCCCTTCCCGTGGTGCTCGAGTGGGGCGAGGGCGTCTGGGTTCGCGATGCCGAGGGGAAGACCTACCTCGACATGCTGGCCGCCTACTCCGCCCTCAACCAGGGCCACCGCCACCCCGCGATCCTCAGCGCGCTTCGCGAGCAGGCCGAGCGGATCACGCTGACCTCCCGGGCCTTCCACAACGACCAGATGGGGGCCTTCCTCCGGGAGCTCTGCCAGGCCACGGGGTTCGGGAAGGCGCTCCCGATGAACACCGGCGCCGAGGCCGTCGAGACCGCGATCAAGATGGTCCGGAAGTGGGGCTACCAGGTGAAGGGGGTCCCCGACGGCATGGCCGAGATCATCGTCTGCAGCGGCAACTTCGCGGGGCGTACCACGACCATTGTCGGGTTCTCGTCGGAGGCGCAGTACCGCGAGGGCTTCGGGCCCTTCGCCCCCGGCTTCCGGATGGTCCCCTACGGTGATGCGAAGGCGCTCGAGGATGCGATCACCCCGAACACCGTCGGCTTCCTGGTCGAGCCGATCCAGGGCGAGGGCGGCGTCGTGGTCCCCCCGGAGGGCTACCTGGCGTGCGCCCGGGAGCTCTGCCGGGACCGGCGCGTCGCCTTCATGGCCGACGAGATCCAGACCGGCCTGGGTCGCACCGGCCGCCTCTTCTGCTGCGACTGGGAAGAGGTCCGCCCCGACGTGCTGATCGTGGGGAAGGCGCTGGGCGGAGGGGTCTACCCGGTCTCGGCGGTCCTCGCCGACGCGGAGTACATGGACGTCTTCCGCCCCGGGGACCACGGCTCGACCTTCGGCGGCAACCCACTCGGGGCCGCGGTGGCGCGGGCCTCGCTCCGAGTGGTCCTCGACGAGGGGCTGGCCGAGCGCTCCGACCGGCTCGGGCGCTGGTTCATGGACGAGCTCCGGAGGATCGATTCCCCGCACGTCGAGGAGGTGCGCGGGAAGGGGCTCATGATCGGCGTCGTGATCCGGAAGGCCTCGGGGCCGGCTCGCCCCTTCTGCGAGGCGCTGATGGAGCGGGGGATCCTGGCCAAGGAGACGCATCACCAGGTGATCCGCTTCGCGCCCCCCCTCGTCATCGAGCGCGCGCAGCTGGAGCGCGCCCTCGAGGAGATCGCCCCGGTCCTGCACGGCGAGGGTGTCACCAGTTGATGGTGCCCTGTTTCGAGGTGTCGATCCCGGCGCCTTCGCCGTCTCCGTCGCCCAGCAGCACCTGGTCGATCTGATCGTACAGAAAGGACCGGGACTCGGGATCCCGCGGGTCGAGCCCGTAGTGGTTGATCAGGAGCGTCTGGTGCTGGAGCCACTCGGCCCAGCAGAGACGGCAGATCTCCTGCTGGATGCGCGCGCCACGGTCGTCGCGGAAGGGCGCTTTCTCGAGCCGGGGTCGCGGTGCGTCGCAGCGCCGGCAGTGGATCTCGATGTCGGGGTCGGTCATCTTCCTGGACTCACGGGTGCGGGGGTGAGAGGGGGTGTCACGATCCGGATTCAGGGGCGAGGCCCGGAGTGGACGCCGCTGGACTTCGGGAATAGATTTCAAGTCTATTCCCGAGGAGGCCTTCGGTCTACCTTCGGGGGCAGTCCGGGGGGAAGCCCCCCC
>JBJHBX010000603.1:0-2210 GCA_050485725.1 Gemmatimonadales bacterium
CCCGCCACCCGCGTCCGGGCGAGGCCGTGGGGATCGCTCCTCCTCCTTCTGCCCCTTCTCGCGGCCTGCGACGAGATGGTGACGGGCGGAGGCGGGCACTGGTCCGGCGACGGCCCCCCGCCTCCCCTCGCTCTCCAGGCATCGTACTGGAACCGGGGCGTGGACCTGAGCTGGGAACTCCACCCGCAGTGGCGGGACGAGACCTTCCGGGTCTATTCCCGCAGGAGCGGCGCCGGGGCCTACGTGCTCGTGGCCGAGGTCACGAGCTGCGCAGCGGGCATCTGCGCGTATCGGGACCGGAATGTCCAGCCCGGCCGCACCTACAACTACTACGTGGCGTCGGTGAGTTCCCGGACCTCGGTGGAGACGGCGAGCGAGGTCGCGGTGGAGGTCCATGTGCCCCAGCCCACGCCTCCTCCGTCGCCCGGGGGTCTGCGGGGGATCGCCCTCGACGGGGCCGTCTACCTCGCCTGGGACGACCGGTCCCGGAGCGCCGAGGACTTCGGGTTCTACCGGGTCTACCTGGAGGGTGGAGACGGGAACACGATCCTGCTGGGTGAGACGGACTCCGAGGGGTTCCTGGACCTCCTCGTCGAGAACGGCAACAGCTACGCCTACTTCGTGACCGCGGTCGACGACCGGGGCCACGAAAGCCAGGGGAGCCCGCTGGCGCTCGCGACCCCGCGCCCCGACTACCACGGGGAGTTCCTCTACGCCTGGGAGGACAGGCCGGCGCTGTCGGGCTTCCGCTTCCCCGAATCCGAGGCCACGAACCCGGTCCTGCCGGGAGACTCTCCCGATCGGGACTTCCGGCTCGAGGTGGACGCGAACGGCTGGTGGCTCGTGCCGGGACCGGGGGTACAGGTCCATCGGAACCCCATCGCAACGACGGCCCTCCGATGCGGCCCCGCGGCGGATGCCGGCTGCACCGAGGTCACGTCGGCGCCCTCGGGGAACTGGGGGCCCGAGGACATCGGCCTCGCGCCCGGCTACAGCTACGTGATCCGCATGCCGGCCGGAGGTGGGGAGTGGTACTTCGGAGTGGTGCGCGTGACCCATGTGGGCTGGGCGCAGGACGGGGCCATCGCGATCTTCGACTGGGCCTTCCAGCTCCAGCCGGGGAACCCCAACCTGTCGCCGGTGACCGGGCAGGTTGCCATGGCGGGGCCCCGCGCAGGAGCGGGGTCGGCGCACGGGGCCGCTACCGCGGCGGCGGACGGGGGCTGACGGGGCGAGCCGGGAGGGCTACCTTCCGCCCGTTCGCGCCCGGACCCGGTGCTCTCCCATCCAGCCTTGACCCCCCGCCATGATTCCCGTCCTCGAGGCGGTGCCGAACCTGAGCGCGGGGCGTGACCCCGACCTCGTCCGTCGGGCGGTCGAGGCGGTCGAGTCCGAAGGTGTGGACCTTCTCGACATTTCTTCCGACCCCGACCACAACCGGGCGGTTCTGACCTTTGCGGGTGCCCCGGCGCGCGTGGAATCGGCGGCGCTCGCCCTGGCCCGGGTCGCGGTCGAGGGCATCGACCTGCGTCGTCACCGGGGGGTGCATCCGAGGGTGGGGGCTCTCGACGTCCTTCCCTTCGTACCCCTCGAGGGACTCACCCTCGCGGACGCCCGGGGCGTGGCCCACCGGGTCGGCCGCCGCATCGCCGACGAGCTCGGGGTTCCGGTCTGGTTCTACGCGGAGGCATCGGACCCCCCGGGGCGCCGGCTGGCGGAGCTGCGTCGCGGTGGCTTCGAGGCACTCCGGGCCGGCATCCCGCCGGGCCGGGAACCCGACCTCCTTCCCCCCGGCTGCGAGGTGCCGACCCTGCATCCAACGGCGGGAGGAACCTGCGTCGGGGCGCGTCCCCTCCTCCTGGCCTGGAACGTCGATGTCGAGGGCCTTCCCATGACGGTGCTCCGTGGTCTGGCCGCGGAGCTGAGGGAGAGCGGAGGCGGCTTCCCCGGGCTCCGCGTTCTCGCGCTGGAACTTCCCGGGCAGCGGCGGACCCAGCTCTCGATGAACCTCGAGGATGCCGGCAGGCGGGACCCGTTCGCCGTCTTCGAAGCCATCGAGGACCGGGTGGGCGCGTTCGGCGGTCAGGTCGTCCGGACCGAGATCGTGGGGCTTCCTCCGGAGCGGCTGCTGGCCTCGGCAGCCGCGGACAGACTGCGGACGCTGGACCGAACCCCCCCTCCGGCTCTATCCTCCCTGTTGGCCGGGCACA
>JBJHBX010000604.1:0-2207 GCA_050485725.1 Gemmatimonadales bacterium
CTTGAACAGGCGAACGGGGGGACGCTCTTCCTGGACGAGCTGACCGAGATGTCGATGGGAATCCAGGCCAAGCTCCTCCGCGCGATCCAGGACGGTGTCGTTCGACGCGTGGGGAGCGCGTCGACGAGCGCCCTGGTCAACGTCCGCTTCGTCGCGGCGACCAACCGGGACCCCGCCGATGCGCTCCGCGACGGGCAGCTCCGGAAGGACCTCTACTACCGTCTGCGCGTGGTTCCCATCCACCTGCCCTCGCTGCGGGACCGGAGCGAGGACATCCCCCTCCTGGCCCAGCACTTCCTGACGACCTTCTGGAAGAAGCACCGCCGGGAGGAGGGACAGGCACCCAGCTTCACCCCCGAGGCGCTGGACTCCCTGAGAAGGCGGCCCTGGGTCGGGAACGTGCGCGAGCTCCAGAACGTGATCGAGCACGCCGTCGTCCTGCTGGACCCGGGCGCGGACATCGGTCCGGAAGACATCCCGACCATGGACGACGCACCGGAGGGGATCCTCGACGGCGAATCGGAGTTCGCCTTCCAGGGTTCGCTCTTCGAGCAGCCCTACCACGACGCCCGGGAACGCATCATCGCGGAGTTCGAACAGCGCTACCTGGCGGAAGTCATCCAGCGGGCCGACGGCAACATGTCGAAGGCAGCCAGGGTCGCCGGGGTGGACCGAACCACGCTCTACCGCCTGATGCAGAAGCATCTCCTCACCAAGGACCAGGTGCTCGAGGGGTGACACGGTGACGCCATCGGCTTCGCGACGGATCGAGCTCTTCGAGGGCGACGGGGACGGAGGTGCGCTCCGGTCCCTCCTCGAGTGCGCGGCGGGCGCGGCCTCGGAGCGCTGGTCGAACCGGTACCGGGACGTGGCGCCTCCAGGGGCGGTCGACGCCGCGCTCGGGCTCTTCGTCGACACGCTCTGCGCCCCCCCCGGGGCGGTGGTGCCCGATGCCGTCCGCGAGCCGGCCGCCCAGATCGAGATCCGCCAGATCCTCCTCGCGTTTCTCCGGGCTGCCTTCGCCCAGGGGGCGGCGGCAGCCGAGGCCGAGGACGACGGGCTCGGAGAGCGGGGGCTCATCGAGGTCTTCCTGCGCTTCGACGAGGTGGCGGAGGCGCTCGAGGTCACGGGTGAAGCCCAGGTCGAGGCCGGGCTGTCGGGCCCGCGCGCCCGGGAACTCCTGGCCGAGATCGGGCACGACCTCCGGTCGCCCCTCACCTCGGTCCTCTTCCTCTCCGAGGTGCTTTCGGCTTCGCCGGGAATCCGGGAGGACCGCCACCAGCTCCGCCAGCTCGGCCTCGTGCACAGCGCCGCGGTGACGATGCTGACCCTGGTCAACAATTTCATGGAGCTCGCCCGCTCCGGTGACCAGGCGGAGGAGCTCAAGCCGAGCACCTTCTCCCTCGCCGACCTCCTGGAGGGCTCCCTTCGGACCCTCCGGCCCCTGGCCGAGGAGAAGGGACTGGACCTCGTGGTCGCGAACCGTGTCACGGGCCCGGACCGCAGGACCGGTTACCCGGTCTCGCTGTCGCGCGTCCTCCTGAACCTCGGGAGCAACGCGATCAAGTTCACCGCTTCGGGGCACGTCACGATCCGTGTTTCGGAACCGGCGCCAGGGCTCGTGGAATTCGTCGTCGAGGACTCCGGGCCCGGCATGGTCGCCTCGAACGGGCGCGAGCCCGAAGACGTGTTCGAGCCCTCCGCCACCGGCGGACGGGTCCAGTTCTCCGGCTCGGGGCTGGGCCTCGTCATCGTGCGGAAGCTCCTGAAACGGTCGGGTTCGGAACTGCACATCGACTCGGAACCCGGTCGCGGGACACGGGCCTCCTTCACCCTTCCCCTCGCCGAGGCCGGCTGAGCGGGGGTCTCTCACTCGAACGGGCGGGCGGTTGGCCGCCGGCCCGAACTGGAACGGCTTCAGATGCCCGTCTGGAAGGAATCCGACGCCCCGCCACCGCGCATCCTGGTGGTCGAGGACGATGACACGCTCCGATCCTTCGTCGTCCGACTCCTGACGCGGGCCGGCTATCGCTGCGTGACCGCCTCCTCGGCCGAAGAGGCGCTGAACGTTTCCAGCACCTCCGAGGAACCGGTCGACCTTCTCCTTCTCGACATCATGCTGCCGGACTCCTGGGGGACGCGCCTCGTCCAGGACGTGCGCGCGCATCATCCGGAGGTGCTGGTCATCCTCACCTCGGGTTTCACCG
>JBJHBX010000605.1:0-2179 GCA_050485725.1 Gemmatimonadales bacterium
CCGAGAAGGGCGAGGAGCTCGGCGCGCCGGGGCGAAGCCGACGCCAGGATGAACGCCGTCCCGCCGGCACCCGTCACGCGTCCTCCCCCTCGCCCGCCCCTGCGGGCCCCCGCTCCAGGACGAGCGTCACCGGGCCGTCGTTCACGAGATGGACCTGCATCATCGCCCCGAACTCCCCGGTCTCCACGGGCCCCTCGACCCGGTCGCGCAGCAGCCTGCAGAAACGCTCGTAGTTCGGGATCGCCTGGTCGGGATGCGCCGCGGCCACGAACGACGGCCGTCGCCCCTTCCGCGTGTCCCCGTAGAGCGTGAACTGGCTCACCACGAGGATTCCGCCCCCGACCTCGTCCAGGGAGAGGTTCATCTTCCCCTCGGCATCTCCGAAGATCCGGAGCCCGGCCACCTTGTCGGCCATCCAGGCGAGATCCGCCTCGGAGTCTCCCTGCGTGAAGCCTGCGAGGAGCACGAGACCGCGGCCGATGGCGCCGACGATCTCACCTTCCACCCGGACCGAGGCGCGCGTGACCCGCTGGAGGACGACCCTCACTCGACCGTCACCGACTTGGCCAGGTTCCGGGGCTGGTCCACGTCGCATCCCCGGAGGACCGCCACGTGGTAGGCCAGGAGCTGGAGCGGCACCACGGTCAGGATCGGAAGGAGAGCGGGGTGCGTCTCGGGCACCTTCAGGAAGTGGTCGACGCGCCCCTCGAGCTCGGGGGCCCCGTTGTTGACCACGGCGATCACCTGCCCATCGCGGGCCTTCACCTCCTCGATGTTCGAGAGGACCTTGTGATAGACACCGTCCCTCGGTGCCATGAAGACCACCGGCATGTTGTGATCGATCAGCGCGATGGGGCCGTGCTTCATCTCGGCCGCGGGGTAGCCCTCGGCGTGGATGTAGCTCACCTCCTTGAGCTTGAGCGCCCCCTCGAGCGCCACCGGGAACTGGTAGCCCCGTCCCAGGTAGAGGAAGTTCGGCGCGTCGCGGTAGCGCTCGGCCAGCGCCCGGATCCCGTCGTTCTGCTCCAGGATCTCGGCCACCTGCCCGGGAAGGGCCCGGAGGGCGCCGACCAGCTTTCGCCCCTCGAGGATCGACAGGTTCCTGCGCCGGGCCAGGTAGAGCGTGAAGAGGGCGAGGGCCGCGACCTGGCTCGTGAACGCCTTGGTCGAGGCCACGCCGATCTCGGGGCCCGCGTGCAGGTACATCCCGAAGTCGGTCTCCCGGGCAATCGTGCTCCCCACCGTGTTCACGATCCCCATGACCCGCGCTCCCCGCCGCTTCGCCTCGCGCAGCGCGGCCAGGGTGTCCGCGGTCTCCCCCGACTGCGAGATCACGATGACGAGCGTCTTCTCGTCGACCACGGGGTTCTTGTACCGGAACTCCGAGGCGTACTCGACCTTGGTCGGGATCCGGGCGAGCTCCTCGAGCATGTACTCGCCGATCAGCGCCGAGTGCCACGAGGTGCCGCAGGCGGTGAGCACCACCCGCTCGATCCCCATCAGGTCTCCGTCCGACACGGTGATCCCCCCGAGGCGCGCCGACCCTTCCTCCTCGAGAAGCCGCCCCCGCATCACGTCTTCCAGGGAGCGGGGCTGCTCGAAGATCTCCTTCAGCATGAAGTGCTCGAAGCCCCCCTTCTCGATGGACTCGAGGTCCCACGTGACCCGGTGCACCTGCCGCTGGACCGGGCCCTGCCGCAGGTGGTAGGTCCGGTAGCCTTCGGGGGTCAGAACGGCATAGTCGCCGTCGTCCAGGTAGACCACGTTCCGGGTGTGGGCGATCACCGCGGCGGCGTCAGAGCCCACCAGGACCTCGCCGTCGTTTCCGACCCCGAGCAGGAGGGGAGAGCCGTTCCGGGCCACCACGATCTTCTCCGGGTCCCGCGAGCTCACCACGGCGATCCCGTAGGCGCCGATCACCTGTTCGAGGGCGGCGGCCACCGCGTCCTCGAGCCCGCCCCCCTCGGGCCAGAGCTGCGCCACCAGGTGCACCACGACCTCGGTGTCGGTCTCGCTCCGGAAGACCACCCCGTCGCGCTCGAGCATCGTCCTGAGCGTTCCGGCATTCTCGATGATCCCGTTGTGCACGAGGGCGATCGTCCCGTCGGCGCTCGTGTGGGGATGCGCGTTGTCGCGGGTGGGGGGGCCGTGGGTCGCCCACCGGGTGTGCCCGATGCCG
>JBJHBX010000606.1:0-1614 GCA_050485725.1 Gemmatimonadales bacterium
GAGCCCCCAGTAGGTCATGGCGGCCACGAAGGGGACGAGGGTGGCGTCGAGCCCCGAGCGGCCCAGCTGGCCCTGGAGGCCGACCCGGACCCGCTTCGCGACCCAGGCGCCCACGACCATCAGCACGAGGGCGCCCAGCACCTTGAGTCCGAACTCCGCTCCGAAGGTCGTGACGGTTTCGACGGCTGCGTCCAGCGAGAATGTTGCGTCTTCGTTCATCGGGGGTGTGCTCCCGGGGATGAGGTTGAGTGCAAAGGGCCGCGGTTTCCGGTCCGGCGTACGGGGGGAGCGACCCCCGAGGCGGCTCCGCGTTCCCGGGGGCGGTGGCGGATCCAGCCGGAAACTGTGACCTTCCCTCGGCAGGCAGCCCCGCGCCGCCGGGAGTCCCCCGGGGCCGTGCGGCAGAGGCGTTCCCGAGATGCGAAGCGAAGGGAGGCGAGGAGCTTGAGTGACGTCGGCGTCTACGGCTGGGGGATCGTGGCCCCCCGCTCACCGGACATGGATTCGTTCGCGGAGAACCTGGCGGCATCGGGAAGCTGGCTGACCCCCTTCGAGGACTTCGGGCCGAGCAACTTCCTCGTGGGGAAGCCCGCCTTCGACTTCGAACGCTACCGGGGGTGGATCGAGGCCCGCTTCCCGGCGAACCGCTTCTCGCAGCTCCAGTCCAAGATGGACCCCACGACGCTCTACGCGGTGGGCGCCTTCCTGCAGTCGCTGGAGCAGAACGAGGGAATGGAGGCGACGCTCAGGGAACTCGGGCCCGAAGCCCACGTCTACGTGGGTACGGGGCTCGGCGCGCTCCCTACGCTCCACGGCGCTTCGCTCGCGCTGGCCCGCGCCCAGCGGGACTGGGACCGCTTCTGGGCCGACCCCGCGCGGAATCCCGCGCTCGCGGCGTACCTCGAGGACCCTGCGGGGGCGGCGGAGGAGCTGCCGGACCTGCCGGTTGACCCTTCGACGATCGAGGACCCCGACGCCGCCGCCGACGCCCGGGTCACCTGGTACGCCTGGTGGGCCGCGCGCTCGGAGGCGCTCCGGGAATACCTGGACGAGCTCGCCGCAATCGAGGGGATCTCGATCGGGGGCGAGGTCGAGGGCGGGAAGATCAAGGTGATCCGCGAGAAGGAGCGCCGGAAGGCGAAGCTGGTGGAGCGATGGGGCGCCCCGACACCCCCGTGGAACGCCGTGTCGACGAACGTGCTCTGGAACATCCAGAACACCCCGGCGGCCCAGATCTCGATGCTTGGCCACATCACCGGGCTCGCCTTCGCCCCGGTGGCGGCCTGCTCGACCTTCGGGGTGTGCCTGAAGCTCGCGATGGACGCGATCCGGCGGGGCGAGGCGAAGGCCGTGGTGATCGGTGCCACGGATCCGCCCCCGCACCCCCTCAGCGTGGGCGCCTTCTACGGTGCGCGCGTGCTCTCGGCGGACCGGGGCACCTCGAAGCCCCTGACCGGTCTCCGGGGCACGCACGTGGCCGGGGGGGCCATGGTCTGGGTCGTCGGCGAGCGGAGCTACATGGAGGGGCGGGGCATGCGTCCCCTGGGGATGCAGCCGGTGGCGGTCGGTGTCTCGTCGGATGCGGACCACATCATCACCCCCTCGCGCGAAGGT
>JBJHBX010000606.1:1624-2176 GCA_050485725.1 Gemmatimonadales bacterium
TGCACGCGACCGCGACCCCGGGCGATTTCCTCGAGGTGGACACGCTGCGCGAGATCGTGCCGGAACAGGTGCTCGTCACCGCGCGGAAGGGGACCTTCGGCCACGGCATGAGCGTGGGTGGGGGATGGGAGCTCACCGCCCAGTACCTGGGGATGGAGCGGGGCACCCTCTTCCCGACACCCCTGACCCGGGAAGAGCTGAACGCCGAGATCGGCGAGGTGCACGGGGCCTGGGTCTTCGATGCGGCCTGTCCGGCGCCGCGGGCTCCCGTCGGGAAGCTTTCGATGGGGGTGGGCGGGGTGAACGCCTGCGTGGTGTCGAAGCCGCTCTGAGTCGAACCGTGGACGGCGGTCTGCAGCCGCCTCCCTGAACCCAAGGCACCGAGGGCCGGCCCGCACCTTCGCGGACCGACCCTCTGCGCCTGCGCCTCCCGAGCCACCGCCTCCCCCCGCGGCATGGCAGGGGCGAGGCGGGTACCCGTCACTTCACGAAGAGCATCTCGCGGTAGCTCGGGTAGGGGCGGAGGTCGTCCGGCAGGATCCGCTCCAGGCG
>JBJHBX010000607.1:0-2166 GCA_050485725.1 Gemmatimonadales bacterium
CGGCACGCACGCGTCTTTCTCGAGACGATGTTCGGGGCGGCGGAGCGGGGACGCCCGGTCTCGGTGGTCCTCTTCGACCTCGACGCCTTCCGCGCCTACAACGCCCGGATCGGCGAGCGGGAGGGCGACGAGGCCCTTCGCGCCTTCGCCCAGCTCCTTGCGGCCAGCACGCGGCGAATGAACCTCTCGGCCCGGCTCGGGGGGGAGGAGTTCATGAGCATCCTCTCGGGTGCCGACGAGGAGGGCGCGCGCGCCTTCGCCGACCGGGTTCGCGAGGCCTTTCGCCTGTCCAGGCCCGCATCGCGTGAACTCACCGTATCGGCAGGGGTCGCGGCCTACCATCCCTCGATGCGCTCCCCCGACGAGCTGGTGGGGGCGGCCGATCTGGCCCTCTATCGTGCCAAGGAGGAGGGGGGCGACCGGGTCCGGGTCTTCGGTCGCGACGTGCGGGCCCGCGACGTTGCGGGGGTTCGCGCGGGCCCGGGGGCGATCGCCCGGCCGGCCCTCGATGCCCCCCCGGACTGGGCCGGGACCGACTTCGCCCGCGATCCCTCGGAAATGGGAGGGTCACCCCCCCCGCCCGAGCTGCTCCCCCCAGGTGACCCAAGGTTCGGGGCAGGACGTCGCCTCGTGCTGGTCGAGAAGCCCGAAGCCGCGGGCGAGGCCGTCGAGGGACACCCCCACGTCCGCGAGTACCTCGAGCGGGAGGGCTTCGCGCTGCACGTCGTGGACGATCCGGCGCACGCCCATGCCTCGCTGGCGGTGGAGGCGGATCTCGTTCTCGTCGACCTCGACCTCATGGGCACCGCCGCCGGAGACTTCATTCGCGCGACCAAGTCGCGCTGGCCCGAAACCCAGCTCCTGACCCTCTCCGACGACGCCACCGGGCTCCGGAGCACCGACGGCGTGGCCGCGGGGGCCGACGATGCGCTCTCCCGCCCCCTGGAACTGCGGCTCCTCCAGGCCGCCCTCGTCGACGCGCTGACCCGCCGCGACCGGCTCCGCGAAGACGCCGCTTCGCGCGCACGACAGCCCATCTTCTCGGACGCAACCTCGACCGAGGGATCACGCCTCCTCCACCGGGGGCTGATGGCGCTCGTCCGCGCCGGCGAGCTGCGGGACCCGCATACCCGTGGGCACGCGCGCCGGGTGGCACGCTACTCCCTGATCCTCCTGGACCAGCTCGGCGACGGCCACGGCATTTCCCGGGATGCCATGGCACGGGCGTGCCTCGTCCACGATATAGGGAAGCTCGAGATCCCCGAGGCGATCCTGGTCAAGAACGCGCCGCTTACCGCGGAGGAGTTCGGCCGGGTGCGCCGTCACCCGGCCGTGGGTCGGGAGATCCTCCGTCCTCTCCTCGACGACCCCCTCGTCCTCGCGGTCACCGGATGGCACCACGAGCGCTGGGACGGAAGCGGCTACCCCGACGGGCTGGCGGGCGAGGCCATTCCCCTTCCGGCGCGGGTCGCGGCGATTGCGGACGCCCTCGACGCGATGACCTCGCCGAGGGCTTACCGTGCGGGACTTGCCTGGGATGACGCGGCGCGGCAGGTGGGCGAGCGCTTCGGTTCGCACTACGACCCCTCGCTCCGCGAGGCCTTTCTCCGCGCCCTCCCCGACCTGCGCCGCACCCACCAGGAGGGCTGAGGGCGCCGACGGCGGCCCCCCCGGGCCTCAGTCCTCGCCGGGCGCAGAGGCCCGCCCGGGGCGCTCGAACCACATCCGCGAGAACTGGACGAAGAGCTCCGGGGAGAACGCACCCCCGTCGGCGGCGGCGGCGAGGGTTTCCCGGGCCTCCGCGGGGGGGAGTCCCGCGCGATGCTGCCGGTCGGAGCGGACCGCATCGTAGCTCGAGAGGAGCTGCACGACGAGCGCGGCCGGGTGGGGCGTCCGCCCTCGGGCGGCGTTCGGATACCCTCCACCGGCAGGGGTCAGGTGGTGCTCGAAGGCGACGACGGCGGGGAGCGCCAGCGACGGGTCCGACGCGAGGAGGAGGCGCGCGCCCAGGCCGGGGTGCGACTCGACCCGTGACCGCCCTTCGGGGTCGAGGGCCCCCGGACGGTCCAGGATGGACTCCGGATCCGCCAGCACGAGCCCGATGTCGTGGAGGAGTCCGGAAAGCCCGAGTTGAAGCGCCTCGGCAGGTGGGAGCGCCAGCGCACG
>JBJHBX010000608.1:0-2160 GCA_050485725.1 Gemmatimonadales bacterium
CTCGCGTGAACGTCCATCCCCCGTTCCTCCCGGTTCCCACCGGCACCGAGGCGGCGGCCTTCGACGCCCGCGCCCGGGAAGGGGGCGTGGCGGGCCCGGTCCTGATGGAGAATGCGGGCCGGGCCGCGGCGGACCTCGCCATGGAAATGCGGGGCCATGCGCCACCCGATCGACCGGTCCTGGTGGTGGCGGGAGCCGGGAAGAACGGCGGGGACGCCGTGGTCACCGCCCGGACGCTCCATGCCCGTGGCGTTCCGGTCCTCCTGCGGGTCGACCCGCGGCGCCCCGATCCAGACCCCCTGCTGCATGGCCACGCCGTTCCGCGTCGCCCCCTTCCGGACGATGGATCGGAGGCGCTGCTCCCGACGGAAGGCGCGGCCCCCTCCCCTTCGCTGATCGTCGATGGGCTCCTGGGTACCGGGGCCGGCGACGCGCCGAGGGAGCCGGTGGCGGGTTGGATCCGGGCCGTGAACGCCCTGGCGATAGCCGGGCGCGTTCCCGTGCTGGCCCTCGACCTTCCGTCGGGGGTGATCGCGGATTCGGGGAAGGTGCCGGGCGAAGCGATCCGGGCCTCGGTGACCATCGGCTTCGGCGCGCCAAAGCTCGGCACCCTCCTTCACCCCGGGAGGGCGCTGGCAGGGCGCCTCGTGGTGGCCGAGATCGGCTTCCCGCCCTGGCCTTCCGAGGCGGCCTCGGGGGCGCTCGTGACCGGTGCCTGGGCGCGTTCCATCTACCCCTTTCGTGGGCTTCGCACCCACAAGAACGCCACGGGTCGGCTCCTGCTGGTGGCGGGAGGGCAGGAGATGGGAGGGGCGGCCATGCTCGCGGCCCGTGCCGCCCTCCGGGCCGGGGTCGGAATGCTCCGGGTGCTCTGCCACCCCGAACACCGCGAGGCCTTCCATGCCGCTGTCCCGGAGGCGATCCTGCCGGACCCCCACGACCACCAGGCGGTGCGTGCGGCCCTCGCGGCTTCCGATGCCCTCGCGGCGGGGCCCGGCATGGGGCTCCACCCCGGGTCCCTTCCCGGTCGCTGGCTGGAGGAGCTCCTTGCGTCGCTGGAGGGTGGGTCGCAGGAAGGCGGGGCGGAACCGGGCGAGCGGAGCCTCCTTCTCGATGCCGACGCGCTGACCCGCCTGGCGCGAGACACGCTGGCGCTGCCGCGGCTCGACCCCGGCCGGATTCTGCTGACGCCCCATCCCGGCGAGTGGGCGCGGATGATGGCGGGCGGGGCGGAACGCCGGGGGCACGCCGACATGCCGGCCGACGCCCGGGCGCTCGCGCGCAGCTTCGGAGCGACCTGCCTCCTCAAGGGAACCCCGTCGTTCGTGGCCGGGCCGGGTCTGGAGCCGGTCCGGATCAGCGCGTCAGGCTCCTCCTCCCTCGCGCGGGGCGGCATGGGCGACGTGCTCTCCGGCGTGGCCGGGGCCCTCCTGGCGCGGGGCCTGGAGGCCGGGGACGCGGGGGCGCTGGCGCTCCACCTGACGGGTCGAGCGGCCGATTTCGCCGGTGGGGGCGACGCGCTCCTTCCCTCGGACGTGGTGGAGGCCCTCGGAGACGCGATCGAGGAACTGCGGATCGAGGCGCCCCCGACGGCGGGGGCGCCCGATCTTCCGTTCCGGGGAGGCGCGATCCTGGTCGAGCTGGCGGCGCCCCGGTGAACGCGGATCGACCGCGTCTGGGGCCCGGCCGCGAGTTCGACCGGATCCGCGACTTCCTGGCAGGGGCGACGACCGGTCCAGGCGTTCGGGTCGGGCCGGGTGACGACGCCGCGGTCCTCGAGGACGGCCTCGTGCTTTCCACCGACCTCGCCATGGAGGGGGTCCACTTCCGGCTCGACTGGATCTCGCCGCGCGAGGCAGGGTGGCGCGCCGGCGCCGCTGCGCTCTCGGACCTCGCCGCCATGGCGGCGGCCCCGGTCGGCATGCTCGTCTCGCTCGCGGTCCCCCCTCCGGGCGACATGTCCGACGAGGTCATGGCGGGGATCCGCGCCCTGGGTGACGCCACCGGGGTCGCTTTGCTGGGCGGCGACCTGGCCCGGTCTCCAGGCCCGGCGGTCATCGACGTGGTGGTGGTGGGGAGGGCGGATCGCCCACTGCTCAGGTCCGGCGCCCGCCCCGGTGACGAGCTCTGGGTCACCGGGACCCTCGGTGCGGCGGCCGC
>JBJHBX010000609.1:0-2154 GCA_050485725.1 Gemmatimonadales bacterium
GACCGCGGCCCGCGAGCTGTCGCTGAACGGCATCCGGAGCCTTGCCGCGGTCTCGCGGCACACGAAGAAGGAGCTGCTCGCGATTCATGGCGTGGGGCCGAAGGCGATACGCATTCTCGGCGAGGCGCTGTCCGCGAGGGATCTCGAGTTCAGGTCGAGCTGAAGATGGTGACCCCATGAAGCGCATCGCGGCGACGCTGCCCGCGGCCCCGATTCGCGCAGCCACGCTTCTCGCGGCCCCGATGCTCGCGGCCCTGGCGCTCCTCGCCGGCTGCGCCGATCGTGCGCCCGGGCCAGAGGGAGAGCTGCGGGTCGAGGTGGACACGACCGGGACCGTCCCGAACGTGCACAGCTCCGGCCAGGCACCCGGCTGGACCCTCGAGCCGGTGCTGCGGCTCGGAAGGGTCGAGGGAGGACCGGAGGAGTTCGGCGCGATCCGCTCGCTCCTGGCCGACGAGGACCGGAATCTCTACGTGGCCGACAACCTGGCGCAGGAGATCCGGGTCTTCGCGCCCGATGGGACCCACCTGCGCACCATCGGTCGGCGGGGCCAGGGGCCGGGCGAGTTCGGGGAGCTCTACTCCCTCGCCTGGCTCGGCGAGGAGCTGATCGCCCTGGACCCGGGGAACGCCAGGCTCGCCATCCTTTCGCGCCAGGGGGCGTGGATCCGGTCCATGCAGGGGCTCGGAATCACGGGGCCCGCGTCGCTGATCCGGCTGCATCCCCTGGGTTCGGAGGGGTTCTACAGTCCCGGCTTCGATCCGGAACGGGGCGGGCTTCTCTTTGCCCGCCTGACTTCGGCGGGTGTCGGGGACACGATTCCCGCGCCCCGTCCACCGCAGGGTGCCGAGCCGTCGGGAGTGCTCTGCCACCGACCCGACGGGGGGATCCAGAGCATCGTGCTTCCCGAGGCGCCGGGGATCGTGTACGGCTTTCCGCCGGCGGGAAGGCTCGTCGCGGTGAGCATGACGGACGCGTACAGAATCGGGTTCCAGGACCCCAGCGGTGACACGCTGCGCACGGTGACGAGGGAGCTTCCGCGGGCGGCGTACCCGGACTCGCTCTGGGAGGTGGGGATGCGACCGTACCGGCAGATGCGCGAGGACTTTCCCGGCGCGCAGTGCGAGCCTTCGGCGCCCGAGCGCCCGCGGTACCGGGCCGCGCTCCGTCACCTGGTCTTCGACGAGGCCGGACGGCTCTGGGTCGAGGCCGCCGTCGAGGGCGGGTTCGCCTGGGAGGTGTTCGATGCCGAGGGGCGCCTGCTCGGTGCGGCACCGGCACCCCGCATCCATCACTGCCCACGAGCAGGAGGCGCGCGTTGCATCCGGACATCGTGAAGTACAACGAGGCCCAGGAGGCCGGGCTCAGGGAGGTGTGCGAGCTCCTTGCGGTCGAGATCGACCGGCACCTTCCCGAAGCCGATAGCAGGATCTGGCACGCGCACCCGGTCTGGTTCCTCGACGGAAACCCGATCGTGGGCTACAGCCGGCAGAAGCCGGGCATCAGGCTCATGTTCTGGAGCGGGGCCGACTTCGACGAGGAGATGCTGGACGTCGTGGGCGGCAAGTTCAAGGATGCCTCCGTCTTCTTCAACGAGCTGGCCGAGATCGACACCTCGGTCCTGGAACGGTGGCTCGGGAAGGCGCGCGAGATCCAGTGGGACTACCGGAACCTGGCGAGGCGAAAGGGGCGGCTCGAGCGGCTGACGTAGGGGAGGGGGCGGCCTCTCGTCGGGGCCGGAACCGGCGAAGGGGCCGGAACCGGCGCCGCGGCCTCAGAGTGCCCACAGGTACGTGAACTTCACGACCCCGGTCCGGCGCTCCCAGCGGGTCACCCCCGGCTCGGGGAGGTCGCCGGTATTCACCCCCGTATCCAGCACCACGAACAGGTTGCTTCCCGGGGTGTGGATCCAGTTGATGCGGATGTTGGCCTGGATTCGGCGGGACACGTCGTCGTACTGGAGAAGGGCGTCGCCGAACACCCTCCGGTTCAGCGCCGACTTGATCGTGAGCTCCGCCACGTGGGTAGTGAAGGCGCCCCCTTCGACCGGCAGGTCCACCACGTTCCTGGAGAGTCCCGGCCTGAGACTCAGGCGGGCGGACGGGGTGAAGGCGGCCGCCAGGCGCAGCTCGCTCCGCGTGCCGTGGTAGAACT
>JBJHBX010000610.1:0-2149 GCA_050485725.1 Gemmatimonadales bacterium
GGCGCTGGCGGAAGTCAGCCTCGTGGCGGAGGCGGGAACCGTGACCTGCGTGCTCGGCGACAACGGGGCCGGGAAGTCCACGCTGATCCGCATCCTTTCCGGGGTCGTGACCCCCACCACCGGGCAGTTCCGGATGGACGGGCACGAGGTCCGCCCCCGCTCCCCCCGCGAGGCCCGGGCCCTCGGAGTGGCTGCCGTGCACCAGAACCTCGGCGTGCTCCCCCTGATGAGCATCTGGCGGAACTTCGTGCTGGGTGCCGAGCCGGTCCGGGGCAGGGGCCCGTTCCGCCGCGTGGACCGCCGGCTTGCCCGCGAGGTGGCGGTCGCCGAGATGGGCCGGATGGGGATCCGCGTCCGCGACCCGGAAGAGCCGGTGGGTATCCTGTCGGGGGGCGAGCGGCAGAGCCTCGCCATTGCCCGGGCCCTCCACCAGGGCGCGAGGCTCCTCATTCTCGACGAGCCCACTGCGGCGCTCGGCGTGCGCCAGTCCGCGATCGTGCTCGACCGGGTCTGCCGGGCGCGCGATCGGGGCGCCGCGGTCCTCCTCGTGACCCACAACCCCCTGCACGCCCTCGATGTCGGCGACCACTTCGTGGTTCTCGCGCAGGGCCGGGTGGCGGCGCGGCGGGCGCGCGGCGGCACCGACGCGGCGGAGCTCACCCGGCTCATGGCGGGAGGCTGAGCCGGTGGCCTTTCCCCGCGTGCTTCACGGCGTTCGCGTGGTGGATCTCTCCACGAGCCTCGCGGGCCCCTTCGCGGCACAGGTCCTGGCCGACCTGGGTGCCGACGTGATCAAGGTGGAACGCCCGGGCTCGGGAGACCCGGCGCGGGCCTGGGCACCGCCCGCCTGGGGGGGCGACGGCACCCTCTTCCTGGCATCGAACCGGGGCAAGCGGAGCGTCGCCCTCGACCTGGGGTCAGGGGGAGGACGGGACCACCTGGACGCCCTTCTTTCCGGCGCCGATGTCCTGGTCCACGCCTTTCGCCCCGACGTGGCGCGTCGATTCGGGCTCTCCGAGGGAAGGCTTCGTGGTCGCTTTCCCCGCCTCGTGCTCTGCGAGATCGTGGCCTTCAACCCCGGAACCTCGCGGGCCGAGCGACCGGGGTATGACCCGCTGCTGCAGGCCCATGCCGGGCTGATGTCGGTCACGGGCCCCGAGGGCGGTCCACCGATGCGTGTCGGCACGTCTGTCGTGGATCTCGGCGCCGGAACCTGGGGGGCGCTCGGGGTGCTCGCGGCGCTCCGGCACCGCGATCAGTCGGGAAAGGGGAGCCATGTCCGGGTCTCGCTCGAGGACACGGCGCTGACCTGGATGGGCTATCACCTGCAAGGTGCGGAAGCCAGCGGTGCGGCACCCGCACCCATGGGCACCGGACTCGGCATGATCGTGCCCTACGGCACCTTCCCGACACGAGGAGGGCGGCTCGTGATCGCGGCGGGGACCGACGCCCTCTTCCGCCGGCTCTGCGCGGCACTCGGTCTCGAGAGGCTCGCCGCGGACCCTCGTTTCGCGACGAACCCGGGCCGCGTGGCCCACCGTGCCCAGGTGGAAGGCGCCATCTCAGGAGCCACGGGGTCGCGGGGCACGGACGAACTGGAGCGTATCCTGGTCCAGGCCGGTGTCCCCTGCGCCCCGATCCGCGACGCCCTCGAGGTGGCGTCGGACCCCGAGGTACGGGACGGCCCGTTCCGGGCGGAGCCGAACCCCCGCATCCCCGGGTACCGGGCCGTCGCCCTGCCGGTGGTCATCGACGGCGAGCGCGCCCCCTTCACCCGTCCACCCCCGGCCTTGGAAGAGCCCGGGGGCGAGGTGTCGTGGGGCGGAGCGCCGGAGGCGGGCCAACCAGGGGGCCGGGGTATCCCGGACCGCCCGAATGACCCGGAGCGTTCCGAGCTCCCCGACCACCCGGGTGATCCGGGCGGCCCGGACCACCCAGTTGACCCGGGCGGCCCGGTTGACCGGGACCAACCGGACGACCCGGACCACCGGCGGCCCCCACCCGCTACCGGGCGCTGACGCGCACCCGCTCCCCTTCCCTCAACCCAGCGAGCAGAATGCAGTCCCTGGCGGTGCCCGCGCTGCTCAGGTGCGCATTCTTCCCGGATTTCGATCAAGAACCTCGAACGCGACGCCTGCCTTCGGACCGA
>JBJHBX010000611.1:0-2142 GCA_050485725.1 Gemmatimonadales bacterium
CCGGTCGTCTCGTCGAACATCATGTGCCGGATGTTGTGGCTCACCTCGAGGACCGAGAGGAACCGCTCCTGCCGGGGATCGAAGGCGGTGAGCTTCTTCTCGGGGCCGGTCTGCGAGACCCAGAGGATCTCGCGGTCATCCTTCGTCAGCGCGTAGGGCCGCGAGTCGTCGCCACCGGGCATCGGGTACTCGGTCACGGTGCCCGACGCGATCTCGATCCGCCCCAGGAATCCGCGGGGCTCGTCGACGTACCAGACGTGGCCGTCGGTCGTCACCTCGATGCGCCGGGAGCGGGAGTTCTCCGCCGCCTTCTCGAAGCGGGTGATCTCGAGGGTCTCGGGGTGGATGCGGATCACCTGGTTCGTGTTGAAGAGCGACACCCACGGATGTCCATCGCTGTCGATCACGATCCCGTAGGGCCGGCTGGGGCTCTCGTGGGGGGTGATCAGCACGTACTCGCCGGTGGCCATCTCCAGGCGGCCCACCCGGTTCGACTGCTGCGAGGTGAACCAGATGTTCCCCTGCCCGTCGAAGATCAGGGTGTGCGGATCCCGCGCCTCGCCGGTCATGAAGATCTCGGCCTCGCCGGTCTCGGGGTCGAGCTTGCCGATCCGTCCGTTCCGGTTGCCGGCGTACCAGACGTACCCGTCCTCGTCCACGATCAGGTTGTGCGGGTTCGTGCCGTCTTCGATCTCGTAGCGGCGGAAATCCTCGGTCTGCGGATCGAACCAGGCGATGTAGTTGCCGGCCTGGCCGACGAACCAGACCTTGCCGTCGGGGGCAACGAAGGGGTCACGGCTCCGGCCGCCCCACTCGACCTCCCATTCGCGGAGCTGGTCGGTTCCGGCCTCGGGGGCCTGGGCGTCGACGCCGCAGGGAATCGCGAGCGCCGCCGCGGTGGCGATCATCAGCGCGCCGCGGAAGGGGGTTCGGATGCGCATCTCGTTTCCTCCTGGTGATCGGTCAGGTGATCGGTCGGCTCTTGCCCGGGAAGTCGGGCGGCAGCTAGCTCTCTACTCCCCTCGGCTGCCGGGGGTCCTTGCCCCACACGAAACGGTACCATGGACCGACGCACCTTCCTCGCATCGACGGCGGCGGCGATCGCGGCCGCCCGGCTGCCGCACCTCGGTGCCCCGGCGGCATCACGCCGGCGCTCGCTCCGGCTCGCGTACCTGACCGACATGCACGTGGAGCCAGGCCTGCGGCCCGAGGCGGGGTTCGCCCGGGCGCTCGAGGCGGTGGCGGCGCTCCCGGATCCTGCCGACCTGCTGGTGAACGGGGGAGATGCGGTCTTCACCGCCCTCACCCGCGACGCCCACGACGTGGAAGCGCAGTTCCGGACCTTCCGGCGGATCCTCGACGCGGGTCCCCGCCTGCCGGTCATGCACTGCATCGGGAACCACGACGTCTGGGGATGGGGGCTCGGGGATGCCGGCGCCGCCGCTTCGGACCCCCGCTACGGAAAGGGCTGGGCCCTCGACGCCCTCGGGCTCGAATCGCCCCATTACCGGGTTGACCGGGGCGGCTGGCGCTTCGTCGTGCTCGACAGCACCCACCCGGGCGCCTCGTTCGACTACCAGGCCCGGCTGGACGACGCGCAGTTCGAATGGCTCGAGGGCGTCCTCGCATCGACCCCCGCGACCACGCCCGTCTGCCTGGTCTCGCACATCCCGCTGGTGTCGGTGGCGGCCAGGCACTGGTTCGGGGCCGAACCGTCGGGCGTGGAGCCGAGTGTGATCGAGGAGGTGCTCGCGCACCGGGACTCCGGGCGCATCGTCGAGCTCCTCGAGGGGCACCCGAATGTGAAACTCGCGCTGAGCGGGCATCTCCACATGGAGGAGCGGCTCGAGTTCCGGGGCCTGACCTACCTGAACGTCGGGGCGGTATCGGGCAACTGGTGGAATGTCGAGACCCCCGACTTCCGCGGCTTCGGGCCGGGATTCGCCACCGTGGACCTCTTCGACGACGGCAGCTTCCACGTGGAACGTCACCCCCTGGCTCACGGCTGAGGGACCGGGGGCCGAAGTCCGGCTGAAGTCCCGCCCAGGTCCGGCCGAAAGCCGGCCCGACCGCGCAGGGGCCGCGCTCCGGGTGGCCGAACCGCGCCGAAGCCTTAGAATATCCGGGCGCCCGACCGGGCAC
>JBJHBX010000612.1:0-2142 GCA_050485725.1 Gemmatimonadales bacterium
TCCTCGCCGGCGCCTTCGCCGTCCGGGGTCATCCGGCGTACAAGGCAGCGCAGCTCGAACGCCAGAACACGCTGCTCGCCGCCGAGCTCGAGTCGCTCCGTGATCGCGTGACCGGGCTCCAGGGCGTCCTCGAAGAGCTCTCCGAAAAGGATGCCGAGGTCCGGACGGTGGCGGGTCTCTCGCCCCTCGACACCGACGTCCTGCGCGTGGGTGTCGGAGGTCCCGGCTCCCCCACCCTCGAGAACCACCCCCTCTTCGCGATCCGCGAGGACATCGGTTCCGAGGCCTTCGCGGTGTCGTACGACCTGAACGCCCTCGAGCGAAGGGCCCGCCTCCTCAGGGAGAGCCTGGCCGAGGCGGCCGATTCGCTCGCCCTGCACCGCGACATCCTCGAGTCGACCCCCTCGATCCTCCCGGTCGAGGGCCGGATCTCGTCGATGTTCACGAGCGCCCGGTTCCACCCGATCCACAACCGCGCCGTTCCCCACGAGGGCATCGACGTGCCGGCCCCGACGGGCACGCCCATCGTGGCGCCGGCCCGTGGACGGGTCACTGCCGCGGGTCGACAGTCCGGCTACGGGCTGCGGGTCGAGATCGACCATGGCTACGGGATCACGACGCTCTACGCCCACGCGTCGCGCGTCCTGGTCCGGGTCGGGCAGCAGGTCGAGCGCGGCGACGTGATCGCGCAGGTCGGGTCCACGGGGCTCACCACCTCGCCCCACCTCCACTACGAGGTCCGGAGGCACGGGATCCCGGTGAACCCGATGGACTTCATCATGCCGGGTGCGGCCCGCTGACCCGGGGACCCTCCACCCCCCCGCGCGCACCGGCCCCCGGCCTTCCGGTCATGCTCCCCTCCCTCGGACTCGCGACCCTGCTCCTGCTGGGGGCGGCTCCGCTCGTCGACCCGGCCCCGGTCGCATCGGCCGGCGATCCGACGCGCTTCGTCGCCGACCTGGTCGTGACCCCCTCGGGCGGCCCCGACATGCACTTCTTCCTGCATCCGGGAAGTGGTGTGGCGGCGCTCCGGATGTCGATCCCCCTCGGCGAATCAGCCGAGGAGGCCGGCGCCGGGCAGCTCGTTCGCGCCCTGGCGCAGACCCGCATGCAGTCGATGGCCCGACGGATCGGGGCACGGATCGAGGTCGAGCGCACCCCCGAGGGGCTGGTCTACCAGGTGGCGGGCCCCGCATCGGAACTGGACTTCCTGGTCTGGATCCTGAACGAGGGGCTCCGCCCGCCCGAGGCCGACCGATTCCACGAGGTGCGCAGGGACCAGCTCGCCGAGGTGCTCCGCCGGCAGGAGACCCCCCAGGGTGCGCTGGCCCTCCGGGTCCGGGCTGCGGCAGGCGGGAGCGCCGTGCCGCTCCTCGGGTCTGCGGTGGCCCTCGAGCGGATGCACGCCGGGGTCGTGGCTTCGGTCTGGGCCCGGTCCCACGCCCGTGACCGGGCCAGGCTCGTGGTCGTCGGCGACTTCGAGCCCGAGGTGGCGCTCGCCGCCCTCGCCGACCTCGACATGCCCGGCACCCCGGCGGAGCCCCACGCGCCGCCCGGAGGCCCGGTGGCCGATGCCCGCCCGTCGCCCGAGATCATCCGGCACTGGGTCGCGGAGGCCTGGCCGCTGGACCGGGCCCGGGATCCGCGCGGGCTGGTGGCGGTGGGAATCGTCGGTGACCGGATCCGCGAGGTGGGCGGCGACTACGAGCTGGGCGCCGAGATCTGGGAAACCGGGGGACGCTGGACCCTCGTGCTTTCGGGCGCAGCCTACCCGCGCTCACAGCAGGCCATGCGGACCCGACTCAGGGGTCTTCTCGGGGAGAGCCTCGGGGCTGTCAGCGACACCTCGGTCCGCAGGCATGCCGCCCGGATCCGGGGCGACCTGCTCCTGCAGGGGGCCACAGCGTGGGGGTTCGCGAACCTGGTCGGACAGGCCCTGGATTCGGGCTACGAGTCGACCGAGGTCGCCCGGGTGCTCGACGAGCTGGCGGCCATGGATGGCGCCGCGGTGCGGACCTTCATGGAGGGACTCCATGCACGGACCCCGATCCGCGAGGAGATCCGGCCATGACCGGTTGCCGTGCGGCGCATCGGTCGACAGGTCCCGCCCACCTGCGGCGGCGCCTCGTGACACCGCTCTTC